>JBAWWJ010000073.1:0-31461 GCA_037146815.1 Planctomycetota bacterium | reverse complement strand
ATTAAGTATCGCGGCCAGTAATTTCAGTTCCGTTCAGGCACACCTCGGCGGTCGACTGATTGCCCATCGGCTCACGGATTCCCGCGGACGGCGGTGGACACCGTACCTGAGCGGTCGCTGGGCCTGGGAACTACTCAATGAACAGGCATCCACATTCGCAACTCTCCAGACGACGTCCGCGTCCTGGACTATCGCCGGAAACCAACCCGCTCGGAATTTTGGATTGATCGGTCCCGGACTGACTGTGGAGTTGTCTCGAGGAATTTCGCTCTTCAGTGCGTACGAATTCCAGTGGGGATCAAATTTTCGGGCACAAACGGGTACCGGTGGACTGTTGATCACATATTGAGTGGGATGAATCCCTGGCACCGCACATTAGCCCGTCCCTTGTTTCCGTATGCGACCTGCAACGTTGTTGTGTCAGGTCCAAGGCAAAATGACATGCTGAACCGTAAAAACCGAGTTCCATCGCAGACGTCGCAATGCAAACGGCAGTCCTGTTTTGGCTGTTTGAGGTGGTTGATCGCTGTTTCCGCATGTTTGATGCTGGCCACCTTAGGCCTGGCAGATGAAATCTCTCTAGGATTAGGGTCCTACTTTCCGACGGAACCGTGGGGTGTCCCACTCCCCCAAGATAACCTATTGACGTCAAATCAACGACACGTTGCGTCGGCCTTCAATTCTGTAATCGCATCCCACAAAGAGCACCCTCTGATACTGGTGTCAGATGGAGGTTTAATAATTCAGCCGCAAACCGAAAGATCGCTGCTGGATTCCCTCAGCGGCGAAATCTATGGCAGCCTGCCGACCTTGGGTCTGCAGATCGCAGGAAGTTCACTGAGAGCCGTCAGCAATCGCATCATCAACACGGACTCGTTCCTGAACGATTCCGACGAACTGGGAAGCGGAATGGCAATGAATAGTCCTCTGGGATCTTCCTACCCAGGGATGATTGTTCGCGGCCAGCCGTCCGTGACTTATGCCAGTAGCTGGCTGCAGGGATACGGTACCTCAGGAGGCCTGCGAGCCGATGGCAATGCCTCAACTTCCGATTTTGGCATCGGAGGACTGGCCTATGGAATCGATCTGGGCCGTGACGAATCCGGGGTGATCGGAATCACGGGCGGAAACTCATACAGCTCTTTCAACAATTCTCTCTCTTCGTCCGCACAAGTGAACTCGTTCCAGGCCGGGATTTACGCTTTGAAGCGACGCGATGCGTCGTATGCATTCGGAGTCCTCAACTATGGACACAATCGATATGACGTGGATCGGATCGCTGGAATTGGTGTCGCTCCACGCTCGACCCACGGATCCTTTACCGGACATCAATTTGGCAGTTACGGTGAAATCGGCTGGAATCTCGATTCGAGTATTCTTCGATTGCAACCATTCTCGGCACTTCAATACGTCCAATTGACCAACGGTCAGGCCACAGAATCGGGACCATTAGGAATCAGCGTTGCCTCGGCAAATTTCCGCTCATTGCAAGCACATCTGGGTGCACGATTGATTGCACATCACCTGACGGATTCTCGCGGGCGACGGTGGTCTCCTTATTTCAGTGCACGCTGGGCGAGGGAGATCCTCAGGGACGAGGCGTCTGCATTCGCAACGCTGAACGGTGTCCCCGCAGTGAAATGGACGGTGACAGGAAACCAGCCTGCAAATCACCTGGGAATGATCGGCCCCGGGCTGACAGTAGAACTCGCCCGCGGCGTAACGCTGTTCGGTCTCTACGAATACCAATGGGGATCTCACTTCCGCGCGGTCACCGGTTCCGGCGGATTGCTGTTCACGTTTTAGCAGCTTGGCTGGGTGGGGAGATACTAGCGAGATTCCGACGATGCGGGCTCACTCTTTTCGGTTGGTGCCGAATCAGGTGCAGTTGCATCGGCAGGTTTCTTCTCGGAGGGGACGGTTGTATCACCCTTCTCGCCTTCCGCAGGTACGGGGTTTTCAATTTGAAGTAGCAGCAATCTCGCGTCCGCAACAGGGTCGCTCAGAGAACGATCGTTCTCATAAAGGAATAGTACCCCTTCCAGGATGGCCTTTGCCTTGGCGGGATCAGTCGACATCTGAGCCTTCGCACGATCCAGCGCTTCTCGAACAAATTTCTGCTGGTACGTCGGACGCGTATTTCGAATCGTCGACAATAAACGATCGACCGCTCGCACAACCTGTTGCTTGCTTTCATCTTCTGCGATCACAATACGCAGCGCTTCCAGTTGACGCTTGGCTCCCACGGCGTCCCCGGTCTTCCATCGCCATCGTGCAGTCTTCAAGATTCGCTCAGGCTCTGAACTCGGTTCCGCGGACGCGTCTTCGGCGGTTGGCCAGAACCAGGCGAGACCTCCCAGAACGAGTATCAGTAGTCCCACCAGGACCCACAGGTTGTTCATCAGGCGATCCATCGTCGATGTCGGTTCGTCGCGAAGGCTTTGAGCCCGGACCAGATCGCGAACCAGAGTGGCTCCCAACCTGCCGCCACCGATCGGACCATCCAGACGTGTTTCGGCATCGGGGCCTGGTGCTGTCGAATTCTTCAATTCGACTTTCTTGACAACTTCCAGGAGCCTGCGCGACACAACATACGCATCCGGCAGTCGCTTTTCGGGATTCTTCTCCAGCAACTGACAAGTGATTTCATCAAGCCACGAGGGAATCTCGGGAACATAATTCCGCGGTGGATCAAACCTGCCATAGCGTTGCTTCTGCATGATCTCGGGCGGCGTTCCATTGGCAAACGGCGGTTGCCCCACCAGCATCGTGTACAGTACCGCACCCAGAGAATAGAGATCGCTACGGCGATCCGCGCGACGTCCTTCCACCTGCTCGGGCGACATGAATTCTGCGGTCCCGATCACGGCTCCTGTGATCGTCAGCTGGTCTGCAGCGAACACTTGAGCGACACCAAAATCAGTGATCTTGACCGTTCCGTCCGTCGAAATCAGCAGATTGGATGGCTTCAAGTCTCGATGCACGACGCCAACATCATGAGCATGTTTCAAACCCAGGCAGATCTGCACGGTTAACTGGATTGCGTCCTTCCAGGGGATTCTTCGATCACGGCGCAGGCGCCCGGAAAGAGTCTCACCCTCCACGTATTCCATCGCATAGTAGTACGTCTCGTCGTCATCTGTGCCGCTGTCGTAAAACTTGACCACGTTGGGATGGTTCAACAATTTCAGCGCCTCGATCTCGCGATTGAAACGCAGGATAAATCCGCTCTCGCGTGCCAACGACGCTGGCAGAATTTTGATCGCCGCCGTTTGACCTGTCTGCTCATGCTTCCCGACATAGACAGTTCCCATACCTCCTGCACCGATCTTGCGATCGATCAGGTACGGTCCAATTCGTACGGGATGCATGGCCAAGGCCTGACAGAGAAGTGATGTTTTGAAGGACGACGCGCACTCTACGATGCAAAACTCTTGGACAGAACTCAACACTTTCCTGAAAGTCGATGTGGGAAATGCCGTCGGAAAGTGTTGGATCACGATTATAATCGAGGTTGCAACTCGTTACACGTCAACGAATCTATCAGTCTGACTGAATCGAAAAGACCCTCTATGGAAATCATCGTCGTTTTGATCAGCGAACTCATCGCCGTGATCGCCATCCCGGCGATTGAGATTCTCGTCATGGCAATCAGTCTGATGGGAAGTCTGCTTACGGAAATTCTTGCGACAGTCTTCACGAGCGGATTCTCGAAGTCAGCGTCGTCAACTCCCCGAGCACCTGGGAACAGATCCCCCGTCGGCGCAGCAGACAATCATTCGCATCCGACGGGCGAATCGCATCGAACAACTCAGGTCTATGCTCCGCCCGAGGTTGCTGATGACAGTCCCGCTCAAAAGCGTCGATGGCGGCGGTGGATACGAGTGGGGGGCATCGCCTTGTTCCTGTTTGGTCTGATCGGGTTGGTCGCCATCGAGTTCATCGGGGCCGATCCGATGCTGCGCTGGGCACTGAAAGACCTGAAGCTCAAAACGGGAATTGAATTAACGTTCGATCAGGTTTCCGGTGGGTTCCTGCGTGGAAACCTGGAAGCGACGAACATCAAGTTCAAGCGGGCGGATGATAAGTATTCCAACTTCGATCTCGCCTGCAACAAGGCGACGTGCCACTTTTCGATCTGGACGATTCTCTGGTCCAGAACTTCATTCGAATCTGTGACGCTGGAACACGTGACCGGTCGTTTCGATCGAGTTAGCAGTCGAGAACCTCGCGCAAACCAGAAGACGTTCGAGATTCACAAATTCGCGGCGACGAATTGTGATCTGGAGATCATCGACCACACGGCATCCGGCGAGTCTGCACCCTATACCATTCACATCGCAACGTTTGAGTCCGAAAGAATGCGAAGCCGCTGGGTCATGTTTGACACGCTCTTTCGCTCCAACATCGTCGGAACCGTCGAAGGCCGACCCATTTCAATCACGAGCCAGCGGAAGGAAACGGGCTATGAAGTCCATTGGAATGCCGATCGATTACCCGTGGCGATCGTCGGTGACTACCTGAAGGGACCGTTTCGCTGGATTGACGAAGGGAGCGTCGATGTTGTGATGAGTGCGGATGTGCCTGCTGATGGAACGCCAAGAGGCGTTCTGGCGATGACGTGGGAATTGGCGTTTTACGAGATCCACGCAAGTTTGCCCGACGGTATGAATCTCGCCATGCGCACAGTTGCCCAGGTTGCGGTCAATGAAATGAATCGAAAGATCGATGGATTGAAGATCGCGTTCGATGCCAGACTCCCGATGGTCAACGGCAATGTTGTGATCAATTCTGACGTGGTTCTTGAGTCATTGTGGAAAGCGATTACCACCGCTGCTCGCGATTCACTGCTGGAGAAACTGGGAGTCAATCTGGAGGACGTAAAGGAAGCATTTCAAGGTGACGCTGAAAAGCTTATCGAAAAAGGCAGGAACGCAATCAAAAAAGGTCTGAAACGGATGAGAATCGGTCGCGCAACAACATAAAGAAGGCTTCATCTGCGAATTTATTGCATTTTGCGATTCTATGTGTTGCATTTTGCTGATCTTTGATGTACTTTTGTGACGATACACATCTGCGTCTGCGATCAGAGGTGCTCACTTGCCGTCGCATGCACATCAAAGTTCACGTTCACCAGCAACAACTATCATACGTGGAATCGGCGTCTGCGTCATCATTCTTGCCGTTGCCTGGCTGACCGTTTCGTTGACGCTTGGCGGTGTACAGCCATGTCTGGCGTGGTCGCGAGGTGAGGCCATTTATGTCAGCCCTCGCGTCCATGAAATTGAGGTCGACGCCGGTACGACGACGATTATCCAATTTCAAGTCCGCAAACTGATTTTCCAACCCGTCTCCGTTGTGGGTGCAACTCCAGGGTGTGGGTGTGTCTCCATCAATTGTCTGCCGCTGGAGTTGGCAGATTCACCACAACCGATCGAAGTTTCCTTTACTGCCAGCGAATCAAAAGTGGGGCAGATCGTCGAACAGAATATACCCTTGCACTTGAATGTTGACTCCGCACCGGCGTTTCTTTCCATCAAGGCACAGATTCGAAATCCTCGCTGATTTAGCAAGGTAACTGCTTCAGTGTTTACTCACCGCTTTCCAACACAGAAAGAATGTCAGAATGAAACGTGACACTTTCAATTCGCTCATATTGGGCGTATCGATGTCGTTTTGCGTAATGAGTGCAGTCGTATTCGTTTCAGGTTGCCAATGTGCATCGTCTGTCTGTACTGCAGAAAACCTGACAGCAACCCCCCGGTAATTCCTTGCCCGACGAATGCTGGCGGTGTGACATGTGCTGCTACCGGTGCGGTTGCGACATGTAAAACCATCACACCGGGTAGATCTGGAGCGTGCAAGTGCGTTCAACGGATGACAGGCCCTTTGGACAACAGGGTCAATGGCGGATGCTTTTGCAGCTAGAAAATTTCAAGGTGAGTTCGCATGCCGCCCCTGTGTCGACTACTTCTGATTCTTGCAACGAGTTCCCCCGTGGAGCGAGTGGTGGATGAAGGTGCGATTGCACATTTGCCTGTGGCCGAGCAGGAGCTTGTGCGAGAATATGTAAAAGAGTGGCCTCGGGTAGTGCAGTTTTATCAAAGCATGACGTTTGAGGGCTCAATTTCTCGCGAGGATCGGGTTGATGATCAGTCAGAATATATTGTCAGCTCCGAGTTTCATGGTACCGCAAAAATCCTGAATAATCAGATGTTTCGGATCACGGGAAAAGCCGCTGATGGCACGATGGGGATGGTGATTGCGGATGCGACCGATGTCTACGGGTTCGGATGGAATGAAAGCAAGCAAAGCTACTTCCTGGCATCCCGGTTCAAATCGGACTCGTCATTTATGAATGATTATATCACGCAATATGCCTTTCACATTGAGACATTTGACTGTGGAGAATTTTATCGTGTGGTATTCGGCACTCCTCAACATGGGAATCAAACAGTCACATTGGACCGAGTGGAAATCATGCACGTGGACGACGAAGAAGTTGTTCGTGCGACTGTAGTCCGCAAAGGATCTAATAAAGGCGAAGAATGGTGTGCCATTCGGGTGTTTGATTTTCTCCGAAACCGTTCTTGGGCAAGAAAAGCAGTCCATCATGCTTACTTGGACATCCCCAATCGGACGTACAAATCCCTGGAGACAATTCGCTGTTCTTATGATGGCGAAGTCGACGGTATTCCCCTCTTGAAAGAGTGCGTGCGGGAATGGGGATCAGCTCCGTTTTCTGATGAGGAACTGGATCGATCACGGTTCTTCGCGCCGGGGATCGCAGTCTATCGTGTCCGCGAGCGGGCCACAGTCAACAAGTTCACCCCAGGACCTCCCGACCTCGCCGAATTTGACGCGAAACCCTTTCTGAAGGCAATGGGTGGTCTGGGACGGGTGAAACCCACCGTATGGCAACCCGCGTTCTATTTCCTCAATTCGCTGGCACTGTTGAGTATCGGCGTGTTTCTGTTCCGGGCTCGGAAACGCGAAAAAAACGATCTTTCCCTAGACCCGGCTGTCGCATCGGTAAATTCACCGCAGAATTCATGAACTCTGCCGCACAAGGAGAAGGTCGTCATGTTAAGCTCTGGGATTCGATTCGCGTCGTGGGGTGGTCGTTACGTAATTTCCGGCTTGACGTATTGCATGGTCGGAATCGCTGCACTGTTTTTCGTTGCTGATACGTCGCCACCGGTGGCGGCGAGCGTGGTTTGTCCCTATGGAACATTTGACTGTCAGGGGACGTGCATCCCTGACTCCTCGATTTGCTGCGCTGACGGTACATCAGGGGATTCATCAACATGCTGTTGTTGCAGTAACAGCGAAGACGATCTTGATTCGATATTCTGCCCGGATCCAGCTGACTACAATAACTATCAGGTAATGCCGTGAGCGAGGTTTTGAATCGCCTCGTCGCGCGCCGACGAGAACTCTTCTTTGCCGCAGGATTTCTGTTCTGTATCACGGCATTGTCGTACTCGGGCTATCACAGGCTTGCGGCGTCCGCCATCGCGCGGCCTGTGATTGCCTGTGATACGCCGCTGTTGGATCTTGGAGAAGTGACATCCGATCAGAAAGTCGTTTGCGACTTCAAAATTCGCAACACGGGTCATCAGCCGCTGATTGTGAGTGACGTGAAGACTGGCTGTGGGAAATGCATTGAAGTACTTGCGTTCCCCAGGAAACCAGTGCTTCCCGGAGAGTCTTCGGTGATACGAGTTCGCCTGCTCACTGGCGATCCCGGATCGACTCGCGTCAATGGCCTGACTGTCTGCTCCAATGATCCCGTCGCACCTCGATACGTCTTGCGAGTCTCATCCCGCCGCTAACAATCCGTTAGAGGATGCCCGCGCCCCAGTCGTCATCGGATTCCGTGGCGGGTTCAATCGCATCCGAAATCGAGTCTGGCACTGCAGCGGGCTTGTCGTCCGCAGGCAGCGGAGTGGACTCGGCGGTGACGTCAACGGATTCCGTTGGTTCCGATGGATCAGCTGGTTCGGTACCCCGTGACGATGAATCTGGACGGGGGCGCCGCGGTCCTGTTCGTTCTGGTGGCAACGACGACGGATGGGGTACGAGGGGCGGCAGATCGTCGATTCCAAATTCAGACGATCGAACGTCCTGCTCATTCGGAACCTGCAGCGGCCGTGGGGCCACCGTTCGTTCTACGACGATCGTCATGAAGGTTCCCTCTGCCCGACAGTTGCACTTCAGGCTGGTGATATCTCCCTCCAGCTTTCGTTCAGTGCCGCAGGCAGAACATCGCCAGGTGCGACGAACGTCGTGAGTCAGCTTGTATCCGGGGCCTTTCATCGTCGAACTCTCAATTCCACATATCTGCAGTGTGATGAATCATGTTTTCGAGACCGTATTCACTCAATTCTGCGGCGAATGACGGTGTCTCGCCAACAGGTGCCAGATCCGCGATCAGGCGGCCTTGCGGGGTCCGCCCCTTGATCCGGCTGACGAACATATCACGGAAAATGTAGTTGTTGTCCGCATCCATCCCGCAAGCCTCGGTAATCCGTGAGATTTTTCGAGATCCATCTTCTGAATAACGGGAAAGCTGCACGACAAGGTTAATTGCTGAAGCGACCTGAGCCCGCGCGACATAGACTGGCAGTTCAACTTCGGACATCAGCGACAGCGTTTCCAGGCGAATCAGGGCATCGCGCGGAGTTGTCGCGTGAACTGTGGTCAGGCTGCCGGCGTGACCGCTGATCATGGACTGCACCATGTCCAGTGCTTCACCGCTGCGGACTTCCCCGACGATAATCCGGTCCGGCCGCATTCGCAGTGATGCCTTGAACAGATCGCGGATCGAAACTCCTCCTCGACCCATCGCGTCAGGCTGCTGAACTTCCAGATAAAGCGTGTGAGGCTGGGCCAGTCGCAGTTCGGAACTGTCTTCAATCACGACAATCCGTTCATCGGCCGGGATCGCCGTGGAAACCGCATTCAACAGGGACGTTTTCCCCGTACCGGTTCCCCCGGCAACAATGATGTTCTTTTTCAGCCGGACACAGATCTCCAGAAATTCCTTGGCCGATTCCGACATGCTGCCGAGATGAATCAGGTCGTCCATCCCGAAGATGTCTCGATTGAACTTGCGGATCGTCAGGTAGATTCCGCGACGGGCACTTGGCGGAAGCACGACGTGAACACGCGATCCATTCGGCAATCGGGCATCCATGATCGGCCGGTCCGAATCGATTTCACGATTGACGAACTGAGCCACATTGTGAATCGCCGACAGGAGCGCATCGTGGCTGGGAAACGAAGCATCCGTCCGTTCCAGTCGACCACGCCGTTCAATATAGATTTCGCTGTACCCGTTGACCATCACTTCCGAGACAGTGTCGTCTTCAAGGAACGGCCGAATTGGCGTCAGAAAGAAATCGACGCTCGCTTCGAAAATGGCTTCACGAGACATAGGGAAGTGTCGATGGTGAGAGTTGTTGAGGAAATTCTGCGACGTCCAGACGGCTGGATTCTAACGGAAGTCAACTTCGGAAACCATTCGGTGTGATCCGCGAGAAGCAGACGCCTATCGGTGGTAACAAAAAGGTCCGAATTCTTACGACTGGGTCTGGCAAACTTGCAACGCGAAGACGTTTACAATGCAGCACACGGGTTCTCTGTGGCTCGCCGAGTGCGATCAAGGCCAGATGTGAGATAATCGTGGTTCGCCCGCGAACCACGACCATCTGGCTTATCTTGACCGTGCCTGATCACGACCTGTATCGTGTCTCGTCTCGATATCAACGAGCGGGCCGTCGCAATCCTTCCGAACATCGCCTCAAAAATGTCGGTTTTAGAGAGGTCTTGGTCGGTTCGGCGAATGTTGAAGCCAGTAGAACTCCGTAGAATGCCCGCCGTGGGTCGTATCAAGAGATTCGGGCGATTGTGTCGTCCCAGCCGTGAATCACATCCATGCAACGAAAAGCCCGTTTTCTGAGGTACCAGATGAACTTTCTTTCCGCTCGATTTTCCCTGTGCCTGTTCGCGTCAGTCATTCTGTTCACTTCAGGTTGCGGTGACGGAGCCAGCAGCAAGCCAAAGTCTGCCGGGCCGAAGCGGATCATCATTCTGACAAATGGTGACTCCCCCTATTGGGATGCCTGCCGCGCCGGGCTCGAAGCGGCCAATGCGGAATTGAAACTGGCCGAATCCGGGATGAAGGCGACGTTGGATGTCAACGACGGTTCACCCCAGGGACAACTTCAGAAACTTCAGCAGTATGGAACTCAGAACGATATTGCTGCTGTCGGCGTTTCAGCCATTGATGCCAACAATGTGGCAGTCGCCGATGAACTGCGATCGCTGCAAAAGAAGGGAATCAAGATCCTGACAATCGACTCGGATCTTGATCGATCGAAGTTTCAAGACGCTCGATTTGCCTTCATCGGTACCGACAACCTGACAGGTGGAAAAGTCCTCGGTCAATGCGCCAAGGGGCTACGGCCTGATGGGGGCGAATACGTGACGTTTGTCGGGCGTACAGGAGCACAAAACGCGATCGAACGGATTGGTGGATTTGCAGATGGCGCTGGCGACAAATTTGTGTCCAAGGACACGATGGCAGACGATACGAACAAGGATAAGGCTCGTGAAAATGTTCGTAATGCCTTGGGCAACCACAAGGGGCTGAACGTCCTGGTGGGGATCTGGTCGTACAACGCCCCGGCCATTGTCGACGTCGTTCGAACCGCCGATCGTCGCAAAGACTTTACGATCGTCGTCTTCGACGCTGAACCTGATGCAATCACTGCGATGAAAGACGGCCAGATCGATGCGATGGTCGTACAGAACCCGTTTGAAATGGGATACCAGGGTGTCCGGTTATTGAAAGCACTGGTGAAAGACGATAAAGAGACCATCAACAAGATGCTGCCGAACCATGGCAAGCCCAACGGCGACATCTACGACACCGGTTTGAAGGTCGTCGTCCCGAATTCAGAATCACCGCTGAACAGTAAGTTATTTGAATCCAGTGTTGAGTTTCTGGACCTTCCCAAGTTCCAGGAATGGATGGCCAAGTACAATCTCAGCGGGTCGTGACCAATTCGGTGATTTTCCAAGCCCGCGTCATCCTCGTTCAAGGACGGTTTTGGCACACAGATCTCGTCTGTGGGCCGATAACGAGGGCTTTCAAACGGAACTATCCTTCGCCCCGGCTGCGTTCCTGGAACGACATTCATGACCGACCTTGATTCTTCTCGCATTCCGTTCTGGCGAAGACACGAATTCGCTTTGCTCGTTTCGATTTTTGCCGTTCTGGTTCTGACGACATTCCTCGACAAGAACCACAACTATGTTACCGAGTGGAAGCAAAGCTCCATCGATCTTTCACGTCAAACGGCATTGTTGTCGTTGTATGCACTCGGTGCTGCAGTCGTCATTATCGCCGGAGGAATCGATCTTTCGACAGGATCAGTCGTCGCGTTCAGTGGAACGATCTGTGCCACACTGATGATGTTGATGGCCCCCGAGGCGATCGAGAAATCGACGCCCGTCGGACCAGTTGTCATGACGACTGCCATCACCGTGACACTGCTGATTGGAGTGTTAATCGGCAGTCTGCATGCCTGGCTGATCACAGAAGTCGGCCTTCCTCCGTTTGTCGCAACTCTCGGAACGCTCGTCGGACTGCGGAGTCTCAGCCGGGCGATCATGGAAGCCGCGACACAGGCGGTTCAAGGTGGAGCCAAGACACAAATCAGTATCGGTGACAAGTCGTTCCGCGAATTGTCGGGGGCAATTTCAGGAACATCATGGAACCTGGTCATCCTCGTTCTTGTTGTTGGAGCGATGCTCTGGGTGTTGCTCGGCAAAACGGTCACCGGCCGGCATCTGTACGCACTGGGAGGCAACGAACAGGCCGCACGATTGAGCGGCATTCAAACGGATCGATTGAAATGGCTCGCCTATTGCCTGAGTGCGTTTCTTTCGTCACTGGCGGGAATCCTGTATGTCGGGCAATTGAGTGTCGCAGACCCGCAAACGTCGGGACGTGGCTATGAACTGAACGCCATCGCGGCTGCTGTCGTGGGGGGATGCAGCCTGCAAGGTGGAGTCGGAACGATTCCCGGCACTCTGCTCGGATCACTTTTTCTGCGCGTGGTGATTGACGGTGTTGCCAAGATCATCAAGACGGGTGCCGACGTGTACGAAGGATTGATTGTCGGCGTCCTGGTTGTATTTGCCGTCACGTTCACCAGATCGTCCTCTGCCAGCACGACTCAACGGCGGCTGTTCTCAGGGGCTCTTGGCTGGGTCACGATGGTCAATCTGACATTGCTGGCCGGGGTGATGATGGCACTGCTCGGCTCGAAGCTGATTGAAGGTCGGATCACGATGGACCCGATCTGGCAAGCCAGCCTCGCGGCTTCCGCAGCCCTGTCACTCATGCTAATCCTGCGGGCGAACAGGTCGGTTCAAGCCAAGCGAAAACTCGGCGCCATCTGGGTTGTGGTCCTGATTGCTGCTACGGTCGGGTGCGATCTAACGTATCCGGGAGTTCAACGTGAAGCCGCCAAGTCCACAGTACTCGGCTTGGGTGGTCGTATCATTGCCACAAAGGGTGGAGTTATTGTCGACCTGAATGGTACGAAGTGCGACGACGCCACGATCAAGAAACTGATGGTGCGACTGAAGTATTTCCCCAACTTGGCAGAATTCCGACTGCAAGAAACTTCGATCACTGACAAGGGCCTCGACGCAATCTTTCGGACTTGGGAAACAGAAGCGGATTGCCCGGTCATTCGACTGGACGTCAGCGACAGTGCCGTCACCCCTAATGGGCTGAAACGTCTGAAGCAGAACTATCCCCGCTTGACGACCCCCTAGAGAAGATCCGTCAGTGAGCGAAACCTTACCACCACTGATCCGCTTTGAAGGCGTCACCAAGCGATTCCACGCAGTGACCGCCCTGGAGAAAGTCTCGTTTGATGTTCAGGCAGGCGAATTTCTGGCACTGTGTGGCGAGAACGGGGCCGGCAAAAGCACATTGATGAAGATCCTTTCGGGAGTCATCACCGATTATGAAGGCCAGATCATCGTCGGCGGTCAGACACTGCAACTGAACGGAACACGTGATGCGGAAGAATGCGGGATCAGCATCATCCACCAGGAACTCAATCTGGTCGGCGATCTGTCGGTTGCTGCCAATATTTTCCTCGGTCGTGAACTGAGAAATTCGTTTGGGCTGCTGGATAATCGGCGGATGGAGCAGGAAGCCACGGCTCTGTTCGAACCACTCGAATGTCATATCGATCCCCGACAGCCTGTACGGACGCTTCGCATTGGCGATCAGCAACTCGTGGAAATCGCGAAGGCGCTGAATACCGAACACCGGACGCAAACTCAAAGCGGTGGATCTGCCAGAAAATTATCTCCCATCTTGAGCATGGACGAACCGACCAGCGCGTTGACGGAGTCTGAGGTGGAACGATTGTTCTGCATTATCACTCGCCTGCGTCAGCGTGGAGTGACGATCATCTACATCTCGCACAAGATGGATGAAGTCTTTCAGAATGCTGATCGGATCACCGTGTTGCGCGATGGAAAGGTTGTCAAGACGCTGGATCGGGCTGCGACAACTCCACGCGAAATCACAGGACTGATGGTCGGTCGTGATATTGGCGAAAGCAACTTCGGAGCCGGGCGTGAGCCGGGCGCGGTGGTATTGAATGTTCAGAACCTGTCACTTCCGTGGCACGGCCATGTGCGGCAGTGGCGACTCAAAGACATTCAGTTTTCCGTCAGGCAGGGAGAAGTTGTCGGCATTGCAGGCCTGATGGGGGCAGGACGGACTGAACTGCTCGAATGTTTGTATGGAGCGAGTCCCGAATCCCCATTAGGGACAATCGAGCTGAATGGTTGCGACGTTCAGTTCACTCATCCTGAAGAAGCGTTACGTTCAGGTATTGCGATGGTCACCGAAGATCGCAAGCGGTTCGGTCTGTTTACGACGATGAATGTCCGCGAACATATCACGTTGTCTTCGTTGACTCAGACATCCCGCGCCGGATTCATCATTACCGCCCGAGAACATGGAGCGGCGGGCGAATCGATTAAGAGTCTGCAAGTCAAGACTGCGGGCTCGTCCGCTCCGATCACAAGTCTCAGCGGCGGAAATCAACAGAAGTGTATTATTGCCCGCGCCCTCAGGACACAGCCAAAACTGTTGTTATTGGATGACCCAACACGTGGGATTGACGTAGGTGCCAAAGCGGAGATCTACCATTTGATCGATGGCTTGTGCCGCAAGGGTCTGGCAATCATATTGACCTCCAGCGAGTTGCCAGAACTCATCGCCGTCTGCGACCGAATCCTGGTGCTGTGCGAAGGAAGAATCACGGGACAATTTCTTAGAGGCAAGTTTACAGAACAGGATCTGATGGAAGCGGCCACGGCCAGTAGTCTGGTATCATAATTTGACCAGTTGGAGCCACAAGTGCCGTGTCACGACTGAATTTCAGATTCGACCAATCAGCCGGAACGCGTTAGCGTTCGGCTTTACCGTGGGCTAGCGCCCAGCGGCTGTTGGACCCAACCCGAATTCTTAGCCGTGACGCAGCACTAGCCGATGTCGCCTGAATTTGTTGGCTCGTTCAGCAAAATCAGGCTATCGGCGGGCATGAATTTCAGACGAAACCGCGAGCGTACCCGATGCCCGTTACTATCACTGTCAGCGAAGTTCGTGAGGCGCTGTATCGCGCTGCGGGATCTCAACGTGCCAAGGGAGATGGTGCACCATCAGTAGCGGTCCTGGGACAGTGGTTTCATGAAGCGGTCGGCTGGCTGGTGAATGAACGCGATGGGAATAACTCGCTTTCCGTCCTGGAGGATGTTGCTGAAAACCTGGATGTCTGGAAGCAGACATTGGTGTCGCGAGTCTACTCACAGTTTGTCGGGCCGAGGCTCACAACTCATCAGGCCGCTCTACAAGACGTGGGCCCGCAGGTTCTTTCATTTTGGCAGGCGATTCAGGTAACCTGTGATTGGATTGCCGACTTAGCCTGGAGCATACGACCGGCGACAAAGAGTCGCGGCCTCCATCGGCTGGCTCCGTGGCAAACTCTGGCAGAATGTCTCACGACCGAAGAACCACTGTCGTGTGAACTCCGTGAACCGGGTTGGAATGACAGCGTCAAGCTGGTTGGGATTGCGGATGCTGTCGTTCGATTGACGAATTCAGGAACGGCAAGTGATCGACCTGTTGCCTGGTGTGCGATTGAATTAAAGCTCGGTCAGACCTCCCCGGCGGCTGACTTGGGTCAAGCGTGCCTGTATCATCTGATGCTCAGTTCATCCGAAGGCTTGGGTGTTTCCGAGTCTTGCAATACGGGGACACTCGCGCTGATCAGTTTTCGCCCCCAGCGACACGAACAACTCTTCGATGCTGCCGTACTCTCTTCGGCGAGGTCTCGCTTAATTGATGTGATCGGCAAATTGGCGGGCGTCGATGCAGCGCAGGCCACTCCACCGCTGAGTCGTACGGGGCCTGTCGCATCTGATGGTAACGTAATTGACCAACGAGTGAAGTTGTCATCTGAAGCGAAGCCGCAGATCCACTGGTTCAATACTCCGACAGATGCGCACCTGGAACTGGGGAAGAAACTTGTTTCGACACTGACCAACGAATACAGTGTTACCGTCTCGCTTGAGAGGCCGCCGATTGTCGGTCCAACGTTTCTGCGATTTCCCATTAAACTCGGTTCCGGAATGAAGGTCGCGGCCGTTCAGAAACGCGTCGAAGAATTGCAATTGCGTCTCGGCCTGCTTCGTCCGCCATTCATCTCAATCGACAATGGAGTTCTGGTTGTTGATGTCCAGCGACCCGATCGACAGACGGTTCATTTCGACGATATCCGTAGCCAGTTGCCACAACCTGACCCACGACTGGGAGGCTCGCACGTTCCCATTGGCGTTGATATCTATGGTCACCTGATCTGTGCCAATCTGGCGACAACAGAGCATTCGCATATCCTCGTAGCGGGCACGACAGGGAGCGGTAAGAGTGAGTGGTTGCGATTGGCAATTGCCGGACTGATCGTCACCAACACGCCTGAAACTCTGCGTCTGCTCGTGATTGACCCGAAACGAAACGCGTTTCATGCGTTACGCGGATCCCCCTTCCTTTGGAAGCCGCTCGTCTTTCCAGATGAACAACCGGTCGCAAACGTTTTGAAAGAACTCGGGGAAGAAATGGATCGTCGATATCGTCAACTCGACGGAGCCGATTCACATGCCCAACTGGTGGCTCGTTCCAATGTCCCTTTGCCCAGAATCGTCTGTATTTGTGATGAGTATCGAGATCTGATCAGTCGAAGTCGTGAAGAGCGCAAGCAGATTGAAGATCAGATCTGCCGGTTGGGTGCCAAAGCGCGTGCGGCGGGAATTCACCTGATCCTGGCCACGCAGGAACCTCGCCGCGAAACGATCAAAGGACCACTGGACTCTAACATCCCGGCACGCGTGGGCCTCTGGATGCAGAAAGCTCAAGAGTCAAGGATGTTGCTCAGTGAACCGGGTGCCGAGAAGCTTCTCGGCCATGGCGACCTTCTCTTCAAGGACGCCGGTCCCCCACGTCGACTGCAGGCCCCGCTTCTGACGGAAGCCAATCGCGTCGCTGTGTTCGGAAATTGAGTGCGACCTTTTTGGTAACGGTCTCATCGTGTCATGAACACGAATCCGTACCAAGTCAGATCATCGTTTGCAGGGTGATGGGTAGAGATTCTCGCGATAATCCGGGTGTCATTGTCATTTCGACTTGCCAAACGTGTCATTCCTTCTGGGCTGAAGGCCCAAAAGCACAAAGCACAGGGCTTCAGCCCTGTGAACAGGACACAGATCAAAATGTGCGACCTGAAAGGTCGCGAGAGGTCCTCGATCGGAGTTGATCGCTATGACTGAAATCTCTTGCGACCTTTCAGGTCGCACTCTGTTCCGTCCGCTACCACAGGGCTGAAAGCCCTGTGCTTTGTGCTGGTGGGCCTTCAGCCCACAAGAGGCCTACGATTGCGATATCGCCCGGGCGGCCGATGCGCTAGACGCGAGGTTCCAGGACCTGCAACCGGACCGATTGAACGAACGGCTTGATCCGGACCCGATAGTCGGTCATATGCGGCGCCACGAGATGCGCCTTCAGGTGGTCAACGCTCTCCCACTTCTCGACAATCAAAACGGCTGTTTCACCGATAAAGTTCTGAACTGGAATTCCTGTTGGAGTATCGACGGCCGCACCATATTCGATACAGCCTGCTTCCTGACGAACCAGGATTGCGACCTTGGCAAATTCGGCGAGGAAGTCCTCGCGAGATCCCGGATTTGTTTCAACTTGCGCAAGGACGTGAATCATGAATGCACCTGAAATTCCATAGAAGACGGATCGCGGCTCTGGTCACCAGGCGCGTCCTACAAATCAATCCCCAATTCTTCGATCTTGCGATACAAGCTCGACAATCCGAGCTTGAGCCGTTTGGCTGCTTCACGCTTGTCGGGCCATTGACTGAGGACTCGCAGGATATGCAGTCGCTCATAATGCCTTAAGGCAGACCGCAGATCGTCAGTATCGGGAAGAGGCTGATCGGCACCTCGCAGATCTGGGGGTAGATCATTCGGGCGAATTTGAGTTCCATCGCACATCATGACGGCACGTTCAATAGCGTTGTCGAGTTGCCGGACATTCCCTTTCCACGGAGCAGACATCAGCGTGCGAATTGTTTCGCTCGTGGCCGCAGTGACGCGCTGGCCCATCGCTCGACCATGCTTGGCAATGAAGAATTCGACCAGTTCCGGGATGTCATCCAACCGCTCACGTAACGGTGGGATTCGAATTTTCATCCCATCCAGGCGATAGAAGAGGTCTTCCTGAAAACGTCCTTCGGCGACTTCGACGGAAAGATCGCGCGTGGTGGCTGCGATAATACGGGCAGTCATTTTGAGCGGCTTCGTGGCTCCCAGTGGTGTAAATTCCTCGTACTCGATGGCTCGCAGCAACTTGTCCTGAGCGGACAATGGCAATTGGGAAACTTCATCCAGATAAACGGTGCCAGTTCCTGCCGTCCGGAAGCTGCCGTTGATTTCGTCATGGACGCCCGGCACGGCTCCCGCTCGTGCACCGAAGATCTGTGCTTCGAGCATTTCATTCGGTCGAACGGCACAGTTTACTGCGACAAAACTTTCGTTCTGTTTCGGCCCCCATTTATGAATCGTCCGGGCGAACAATTCTTTACCGGTCCCGGATTCTCCCACGAGCAAAACGTTGGAATTCGTGACGGCCACGCGCCGCACCGCATCTTGAACCGCTCGCAAAGCATTACTCGAACCAATCATCGATTCGCTGTGGTCCCGACGAGCCAGTTCCCGCCGCAACAACTGGTTTTCGATTGTCAATTCCCGATACTGGAACAGCCGTTTCAATTTGTTGGACAGGTCATCGAAGATGACGGGTTTGACGAGGTAATCAAAGGCGCCGGACTGAAACGCTTCCACAGCATTTTCGACAGTGGCATACGCCGTGATAATCAATCCGGAAACGCTGGGGTTCAGTTGCTGCAGCCGACGCAGCAGTGCCAAGCCGTCCCCGTCAGGCAATTGAACATCGCAAACGGCAACCTGAAAATCCCTCTGGCGTGCATGCTGAAGTGCCGTTGCCACATTGCCCGCAGTGACAACGTCGTAACCCTCATCCGTCAGGAACTCAGCAAGGGAATTTCGAATGATGACTTCGTCTTCGACGATGAGAAGTGAGCGAGGCATGGTGGCGTATTGTCACATCAAAACAGGAAAGAATCGAAACGGGCCGACAGTGTCACACGGTTTCGGACGCAGCCGGCTGGACAGGTAGTTGCCGTTGTTCGGAATCGGCAACTCGACTGTCTGTATCATGGCGTTCTGGTCGAAGTTTCGCCAGAATCAACCAGACCGTGAACGTCGTTCCCTTGGGCGAAGTTTCAGAAAGTTCGATTCGTCCGTCATTTTCTTCGACGATATTGCGGCAGACGAACAAGCCCAGGCCTGTCCCCGTCTCCTTCGTCGTGAAGTACGGCGTAAACACGCGATCGCGGTTTTCCTCAGAAATTCCCTGTCCATCGTCGCGGATATCAATCCGCAACATGATGTCGACGACAGTCGTTTGAATTTCAATCGTTCCCCCTTCTTCTGTCGCATCCATCGCGTTCAGGATCAGGTTCAGGAACACTTGAACCAGTTGATCTCGGACGAGCATCAACGGTGGCAGGTTCTCGACATACTTCGTCAGTATTGTCTTCCCTTTTTTTCGCTTGTAATACTTGGCGATGTTCAGGGCGGCATCCAGAATGGAATGCAGATCGCATCGTGATCGCTCGTGGACGACCGGACGACTGAAGTCAACGAGTTCTCGCAGGGTCCGCTGAATCCGACGCAACTGATCGTCGACCAGTTGCAGTTTCTCGCGAGTCTCGGGTTCGATGTTTCTTCGATTGAGGAGTTGCACGAGTGAACTGATCGCCGCCAGCGGATTGCCGACTTCATGGGCAATCCCCGCAGCCAGCAGTCCAAACGCGGCTTGCTTTTCCTGCTGAACGATCATCGCCTGCGATTCCTGCAATTCGCGGGTTCGATCCAGTATCCGCTCCTCCAGCAGTCGTTGATTCTCCTGAAGTTTTCCATTCAATTGCCCCAGTCGGGCACTGGCCCACTTGAGGAGATTGATCAGTGAAGTGCTTGCCCAGGTTACCCAGCCCATGAAAATTGGCGTCAGAATTAACGCCGCAATTTCATCACGACTCCGAACGGACAACACGGCCGAGACGGTCGCATAGCTGACGACGTGCAAGGCAAGCGTCGCCCAGGTGATGGCTGGCGCATAGCGGATCGCACAGACCAGTAGCGAAAGAAAGTAGTAGAACCTAAAGGCACTTTGAGCTCCGCCGTCAAAGTAGCAAAGCAGGCCGATAAACGTCGCCTCCATCAAGGAAACGAATAATGGCCATTGGCTGAGAAACACTCTGCCCTGGAAACTGTAGAAGGTATCTAACAGCGCATACGTCGCACCCAGCAACAGGATTGCATCCAGTGCCGCGCGATTGGCGGTTTCACTCCCACCAATCAGGTTGACCAGTCCATACCCCACGCAGATTCCAAACCAGCGAACGCGAACGGTGATGGCCTGAACCGCAAGTTCCCAGTTGAAATTCAAATCATCTTCAGTGGAATTCATCAATGAAAACTCGCTAATTCCGCGTCTGGATCAATTCCGCGTATAGTATTCCACGTACCCCAGCATCATTTCGTCAAACGTTTGCGGTCCCCAGCGAACGGTTTTTGTCGGATCGGGATTCGCCGGATTATTGCGACTGTTATCGAACCAGCCCGTCAGCAGCAGCGTCGTTCCTTTCGGCAGTTCAACCGGTTCGGCCAATCGATAGGAAAGCTGCCAGTTGAAGTCGTAGCGAGGGACATCCAGCAGCAGTTGCTTGCGACCATCAGGGTAAATCGCTTCATAGCGGAATGCCTTCCCACGAAGATGCATATGAGGGAAATAGGCCAGAATCGTGGTATCGGAGTGAACCGTCTGTCGGGCAAACACTTCATGGTTGTCTGCTCCCGGTGGTATCGACAGTTTCGGATTGGCGATTCCCGAAACGTGCACCAGATGTTTTTGCTGTTCCCTGGCAAAAATAATTCCCAGGCGACTTTGATCCTTGGCTGCGGTCCCGTTGGGGGTGTAATGCAGTTGGAACTTCATCCGTGATCCGGCCGGAATGCGTTTTCCAAATCCCTCGGGAAACACCAGCGGATCATTCCCCGGAGCATAGGCGGCGAAGAATCCACCCGATTCGTCGTCCCCTGCTTCACGATCGCTTGTGGCATTGCTTCGGTTGGAGGGTGGCAACAGAAAGACCAGTACGTGATGGACGACTTCCGGAGCCGTCGGACGGATTTCCAGAGCCCGGACCCATTTGTCTTCCGTCAACCCGGTCTCAACAATGACATCCTGATATGGCATGACCCCTGTTGCCTTGATTGGCATCGGCGAAGGGAGTTGGACGAGATGGTCAGGATTCCCGATACGCCAACCGGACGGATAGTCTTTCGGCAGTGGAGCATCGGCGGGATTGCCAGCCGGTTTTCCACTCGCAATCCAAGCGAGCAGGTCCATCTTTTCCTGAGCTGAAAGTGACTTGTCGTTTGACCAGTGACTCGGTTCTCCCTTTTCCGGTTTGGCAGCAAACCACGGGGGCATGACACCTCGTTCGACCGCTTGTCGAATTGCGGCTCCCTGTGCTGCGACGTTTTCGTATGTATCCAGAGCAAAGGGAGCCGGCCCGCCTTCGCGATGGCATTCCAGACAACGTGACTGAACAATGCGCGAGATTCGATTGTGAAACGTGATATCGGCGGCAGGCACCGTCGACTCAATCAGTTCGATCGGACAACCAGGTGCTTCCGTTGCCGCAATGAGGAGCGGACGACCGTCAATCACAGACTGAATGGCGAGTTTCAGATATTCCGTACGAGGCGCATCAAGCGAGTATTCAAAACCGTACTGGTCATCAACGGCTCCGCGGTAAATGATCGTCCGCCTCGCATCGAGCACAAACACATCCGTCGTGTGCGTCGCCCCCAATGCCCGCGCCACCTTGGTTTCTTCATCGCGCACATAGGGACCTTTCAGCCCCTGGGTCTCAATGGCGGCTTGAATCGCAGCCGGTTTCTCGGCGGCATTTGTATTGACGAACAGGAAGGGAATCTTGCGATCTGCGAAATGTCGTTCCAGCGCCGCCAGTGAAGGAGCGTACTTCTTGCAGAGCGGACATGTGGTATTCGTGAAGGCGATCATCAGAGCGGGATGATCTGCGTAGTCGCTCAACCGAAACGTCCGACTGTTGATGTCGGTCAGGCTCAGATCGGGAACCATCCGCCCGACCCCATGGTCCCCGGGGGACAGTCGCCTGGGACCTTGGCGCAACGGGGGTTCAGCAGCCGTCGTTACATTTGACGTCGCAGGACCGTTTCCTGCTTGAGCTGCCTTCAAAACAGCCTCGAATCCCCGCTTGCGAATTTCAGCCTGTGCTTCCGGCAGGGTGACGAACTCGTCCCCGTCTGTGTTAAGCTGTTGGAACAGGCCTGCACCAAGTTCGGCCTTCGTCAGTCGCTCGTCCTGATTCTTGTCCAGAGCACGAAACCGCTCAACGACACGATCGTCCAACGATTTTCGGCCGCGATTCGGAATATCGGACTGCGCCCGCACCAAAACTCCCAACATCACCAGATTCAAAACTGCGAACCCGGTAAACCACCCTATTGTTCTCAGCGCCATTCGATCACTCCCCAACCCATCAATTCGCGTCGATTTTGTGAACGCCATTATTCAACACTCGATCCGACATGTTGTACCCGACAGTTCGGCCAATCGTGTCGCATTTTTCGGTTTCTTCCCGAAACGTTTCGGTAAACTCGACTTAGGGGACGTCTTGAAGTCCATCCTCACTACCGGTAGAGTCGAATCCTGACCCCGCCGAAATGACCGACCGAAGGTCTCCCGATTCCTTAAAGCCCAAAACCTCTGATATCGACCAAACCACGCCCGCAACTGTTCTACTTTCACGACTCCCTGATCAGGCTCCATTATGTCATTTCCCCGTATGATCCGCGTCCGTCAGAAGTTCGATGCCACACGGGTTCTGGACATTCCGGCGGAAGTTCATTCTCAACTCGCCTCTTTGAAACTTGGCAGCAAGATTCGATCCGGCCAGACGGTCGCAATTACAGCGGGGAGTCGCGGGATTGCACACATCGACCAGATCATTCGCGCCGCTGTGGACCATGTCAAAAGCCTGGGAGCGATCCCGTTCATCGTCCCCGCCATGGGGAGCCACGGAGGCGGTACTGCCGCCGGCCAGACTCAGATTCTTGAGCACTACGGTATCACCCCTGAAAAAATGGGCTGCGAACTGCGGGCATCGATGGAGACCGTGATTGTCGACAGAACGCCTCAAGGAATTCCCGTTCACTTCGACAAGCATGCATCACAGGCAGATCATGTGCTGATTGTCGGACGCATCAAACCGCATACAGGGTTTGTGGGAGATGTCGAATCCGGCCTGCACAAGATGATGCTGATCGGACTCGGCAAGCACGAAGGAGCGAAGATCTACCATCGAGCCATTGCGGACTACAGCTTCATGGAAATCATCATGGCTGTCGGGGCCTCGGTCATCCAGAAATGCCGGGTTGCGGGTGGTATCGGGATCGTGGAAAACGCCTACGATGAAACGGCCCTGATCGAAGCCGTCCCCCCGGAACAGTTTCTGGCGCGCGAAACGGAACTGCTCAAGCTGGCGATTCGCTGGCTGCCACGACTTCCTTTCAATTACTGCGATCTGTTGATTGTCGACCGGATCGGCAAGAACATCAGCGGCACGGGACTCGACACCAACGTTGTGGGACGCAAGTACAACGACCATGCGGCGACCGAACGCGACAACGTTCGCTGCAAGCGGATTTTCGTTCGTGGACTGACCGAGGAAACTCATGGCAATGCCACGGGGATCGGCCTGTCAGAATTCACGAATCAACGGACCGCCGATGCCATCGACCGCAAAATTACCGCCATCAATTGTATTACGGGACTGCATCCGACAGCCGCGATGATACCGATCGCGTTCGATACAGATCGGGAAGTCATTTCAAATGCCTTGCATACCTGTGGGCTGGTGGAGCCACCGCAGTCGAAGGTCATCCAGATTCCAGACACCTTGCATCTGGCCGAAGTTCTGATCAGTGAAGCATACCTGCCGGAATTCGCCGGCCGGGCAGATCTCGAAAAACTCTCAGAACCCACCGATATGGCCTTCGACGCACGCGGTGATCTGAGAAGCGTTGTGGAATGATGGCAGACCATTTGCATTCACAATCTGGCACCCGCCCCGGTCTGTTTCTCGACCGTGATGGAACGTTGATTGAAGAGAAGCATTATCTCTCGCGGCCCGAGGATGTCGAGTTATTGCCAACGGTCGGTGAGACGATCGCGCGGATGAACGCTCTCGGCATCCCGGTCGCTGTCGTAACCAATCAGGCAGGGATTGCGCGAGGCTATTTTCCTGAGAGTCAGATCGCGAAAGTTCATGCCCGGCTGGATGAATTACTGGCAGAATTCAGCGCCCGGATCGACCGCTACGAATACTGCCCTCATCACCCCGTGGAAGGGTTAGGCGACTATCGGATCGATTGCGACTGCCGCAAGCCAAAGCCCGGAATGCTGACGCGGTCTGCAGGGGCCTTGCAGATCGACTTGCCACGTTCACTGATGGTCGGCGACCGCATGGGAGATCTGGAAGCGGGTGCCAACGCCGGGTGTCATTCGTCCCTCGTTCGAACCGGGTATGGATCGTCCATCTCCCTTGAGTTTGATCACAAGTCGCTACGATTTCTGGGGGCCTTCCAAACCCTGAAAGAGGCTGTCGAAACGTGGCTGGATCTCCGGTAACGCTCCCGGCGACAAGCCTCCTTTGCTCAGGACGTGGAATAAACTGAGTGCGGATATTGGGTGACGTATCCACTATCGCTATTCCTCAAATCTGGGCAGACAGTTCTTGAGAAAGCGTACGGATTCAATGGCCGCCATGGCGGTCTGTCCGAATCGTGAGGTGGGTATCACAGCATCTGCAATTGTTATTCGATGGGGCCAGATGTCCTCGAGAAAAGAACCAGGGCGCGCACAACTGTCTAAGCAGGTTACTTCGGGGAAATCTCGACAGACTAACGGGAGCAGTAAGTTTTCGTGCAGCATGCCGGGGCTTGCCTTTGCAAAATGCGGGTCCCACCCGATCTTAAAGGCAAAGAGAGTCGACGCACCGTGCAGATTGATCGTTGAGGCGACAACATGGTCACCTGCGAGCAGTTGCGTAAGGACCAGTTTTCCACGCTCAAAGAATCCGGTTGCCATTGATCGCAAGAACTCTGCGGAAGCAAAGTTCGACTGCAACGACGTTCCCTCTTTCCCCTTCCAACCTGCATTTTCCAAGCTCAGGAACTGCTCGACTGCCTGGGCGACTTCGTCGGACCGCTCAATCCTGTGTAGCCTGACTGGCCCTACCGACTCCAGGTTCCGTTGCTTTTGACGTAGCAACTTGCAGCGATGTTTCGATAGATGCTCTGAAAGTGTTCCCTCGGAAGCGATCGGTGGAAAGAAGGCAGCCGACGTGATCTTAGGGCCTGTATGCCAGGACAGATTGCAGGCTTTCAATGCCGATTGCATACGCTGAGCGAGTATTGAATCAAGTCGCATTGTTGGAAAGACCACGCCCCCCCACCGCGACTGTTTCTGTAAGTATCTCAGCCAGGCATTCAACGTTCGATCAGCGGTGCTCTCGTCCAGCAGCATGCCGGTGCGGAAAGAGTGAATAGTCTTCGCCGCAACAAGATGCGGCAGCGCTAAGAGCCTACTGCCAGGCGATTCCTGAAAGCATCCCAGCGACCTGAGCCGACCGGTCTGACGTTCCTCGACAGTCATTAGAAAGGAGTTTCCGTCCGGTTCCAACCATTTCCATGCAGGCAGCACAAATTCGGGACTCAAGAACGCATTTGCATGGCATGATCGAGATTCAAGATCGCGCCACCGTGCAACCAGATCGGGGGTGACTTCGTCACGCCCGACTTCCCGTACAACGAGATCGGAATCCAGTTCCATATCGGTGTGCGGTGTACTGACCGATGCCACCAAGTGATCAAGTGCCGCCGTAATCCAGTTGGCAGATTGCAGAATTTGAAAGTTCCCCTCAGCTTGACGCTCCGGAATGGCGCGGCAGGCAAAAACGCCTTTACACGCGGCTTTGCAACGGAATCTAGGTCACGAACGTCTGACTTGAACGGTCCGTCGGCAACTGGAAATTGATTTTTCGCAGATGTTGAGGCGAAAAGGTCGGGTTGTCACAGTTATGCGGATCCGAGTTATCAAGAATTGGGAACGCACTACGGTCCCATCTCGATGACATCAGGGAGGTCCGCAGCGACCGCAGCGCGATAGTCGGACTGAGCTTCGAAATACCGGAGCAACGACTCGACTTCGATAACGCGTGCATCAAAGGTGGCCGTTTCGCGCAAGTTCAGTCGAAGAAAATCGCTGTCACCCTTTTCCAGCTTGATGGTTTCGAATCGCTGCATCTCTTCATTGAGACGGATCGCTTCTCGTGCCTGGTTGATGGCTTGATACGCCATGTCCAACGCAATCACGGCCCCTTGGACCTCGACCGCAATTTTGTCGGAGGCAAATTGTCGTTTCGCGTTTAACTGGGCGATCTTTCCCTCCACCGCGGCAATTTTCCCTTTTGCTTTGCGCCGTTGCAAAGGTACCGAGAGCAGCAACCCAGCTTCTAACTGATATGGCGTCTTGTCTCCCTTCAAAGTCGGCGACCCAACGTCTTTGCTATTTAGAATTTGCCCATCCAGCGACGGTTGCAGCAGATTATTCGCCTGTTGGAGATCGACGTCCAACTGTCGCCGATTAATATCGAACGCCATGAGTTCCGGTCGGCGAGCCTGGGCGAACTGAATATCCTGCTGCAGTGTGCCGCGTTCGACGGGCAATGGTTCGGGAAATGAGGCTGGCAATAATTCGGGGCCAGGCACAAAAGGGATGCCGCCCGGCAGACGGAGATACAGAGATAGTTTTACGGCTGTAGTCTGCAGTTTCTGCAGGGTGGCGAGGCGCTTGATGCGCCGACCGACGATCAATCGCTGATTGTCGGTCAAATCGGATTCCGCCCGATCGCCCTCTTCCACCTGGCTGCGGAGTTGCTGATCCCGATCTTGTGCAAGTTTCAGGAGTTGTTCCGCATAGCGAAAGTTCTGCCCCGCTGCGATCCATTCCCAGTACGCAATTGAACCGTCGCGCACAAATCCCAACAGTTGGCCGCGAATTTCCGGCTCAACAAGCGATTGCCCGTATGCGGTACGCCACAACTGAGCGCGGCGCTCGTCAACCTCACGATTCTGCCAGAGCGGAACAGACAAGCCCAACTGAAACTCACCGCCACCATTGGTTTCGCGGTTGCCGTACCAAGGCTCGAATTTTCCCTGTCCGATGCGGTACGCTCCGAAAACACTGCCACCCCCGTACAGTGGTTGATCAAAACCAACACCCTGACGGTAGTTCTGATAAAAACCTTCCGCCTGATTCAGCGTATCGGCTTTGAGCTTGAAGTCAAATTCCCCCTGAGCTGCAACATTGTCTCCCATGGCGACATCGCGTCCGGCAATGGCGATCCGTAACAGAGGGTAGGACTGATAGATAGCATCAACGACCTGGTCGAGCACAATCGGTTGAGTCGGTCCGAGAGAAGTCGAACTGGGCAGTTCTTCGCCCGTGACTGGCGAAGGGAGATCCAGAACTTCTGGTGGCGCCAGCTTGTCCCCGTCGGTCCCACTGACTTGCTCGATCTCTCGTTCATGCGCAACGGGGCGAGATTTGGCGACCGAGGATTTACTGGCCGATTTTTTATCAACTCGGTGAATAGTCCCAGTTCGATCGATCACGTTTTTGTCGCGGAAATCGATGCGGGTCACTTTACAGCCACAGCTCAATGCCAGGCAAAGTGCGCAAACGATCGATAGCGATTCTGCTACTTTTTGCCTCGCAGCAACCCATCTTGCTTGGTGGGCGACGGCATCGTGACAATCGGTGGAAATCCATTCATTTGACGCCATAACTCATGCCCAAGCGGAACGTTATTCAGCAAAACCCAACCATTGACCCGGATTCCCTGGCGCAGGTACTCAGCATCAGGCCAGGGACGATCATCGGGATCAGGGATCACGACGACTCGAAACTTCCCCTGACCGTCATCGGTGCGATCCACCGTGGCCACGATTCCACCAAAGGTTCCCACGGCAACCGATGGCCAACCACTGAACTGCACCGCAGGCCAACCTTCAAACTGCAGACGGACTTTACGAGGTTGCCCCTCTGCCACGTGGCTGGCCACGAGTGGCGCATCGTTGCCATCCACTTTCACTTCCACCGCCCGATCTGCCGTCGCAGGAACTAACTCCAAGAGCGGCTGGCCGGCAGAGACGATCTGACCTCCCTGAAAAGTCCGTAACTTCAGAACATATCCATCCAATGGCGCTACAACCGGTTGTACTTGCAGAGACTGCTTATTCTGAATATCGGCCAATTCTTTTCTGGTACTCTCAACATCTGCCTGAGATTTTCTAAAAACCGCATCTGCTGATTCGATTTTCGCATCCGCCTCGCGTAGTTTATGTTCACGTTCGGCCTTTTTTGCAGCAAGTTCACTCTGGGCTGCTTTTACGTAAGCCTTTGCCTGCTGAAGCTTTGATTTCGCTTCGGCTGCTTTGCGCACGGCCAACTCCCACTCAAATTTGGATTCGACCTTTTTCTCATAGAGTTCTTTGCGTCTCACGCTGTCCTTCTCTGCCTGTTCGTAGCCAGCCTCCATTGCCTTGAGATTTTCTTCCTCAGCCAGCAACTTTTGCTCTGCCACCTTTACATACTCATCTTGAGCCAATTCAGTCTGTTCTCGCACATCCCTGAACGCCAGAATCTGCTGCTCGTAGGCGTAGACAATCGTCTCCTCGGCTTTGAGTTTTCGTTTTTGGGCTTCAAACTGCTCTGCAAAACGTTCTCTCAAAATCGGATCTACCAGTTCGATCCGCATCAGCAACTCGCCTTTGGCGACATGCATCCCTTCCACCAAATCCGGCAGGATGTCAACCAGCCGTCCGGAAATGGGAGCGTCCACCTCCTGAAGCCGATGGTTCGGGTCATAGGTGATCACTCGGCCTTTTCCCGCCACCGATTGCTGCCAAGGCAGCGCCATGCAAGCAATCACGCTGAGCAACAATCCCAAGAATAGACAAACGGCGACGCGGTGTGCCCAAACGGTGGCACGGGACAGGTCACCAAGTGCCGAAAACTCCAGTGGTTGAGTCGGCAACGGCAATGGGGTGGGCTTGAGCATTAGTGAGTCCCCGGTTTCTGCCTGCGATGGTTGAGCGGTCGGCTGGTGACATGACCAACCACTTGGGCGATGTCCTCACGAACAGTTGCCACCAGAATTGTCGTTTGCAGCTGATAGTGTGACAGTCGCTGCCACAATTGCCGGAACTCGACTTCAGTAAAGAGGTCGCAGAGATGATCGATGAAGAGTAGCCTGGGTCTCCCCGCTTGGGCACGCGCAAGTATCAACCTCCGATGCTGCAAGGAATTGAGTGGCCAACCATTCGGCAACATTCGTGTTGACAGCGTCAGGCCAGCGTGCCGAAGCTCTTCAGTGAGGCCGACGGCATCACACACTCCACGAACATCGGATTCGGACACGCGAGGTCGTGACAAATGAATGTTTTCTGCGATCGTTCCAGGCAAGAATTCCAAGTCACTCGCCACAGCGACATGTTGACGCAGCACATCACCGCGGATGTCATCAATTTGAACTCCGTCGATGATGAGATCTGGCCCCGACACGCCACGCAGTCCGCGTAAGCCGTCGGCGAGATCACGGGTAAGAGACGGGTCCCAGTTGATGAGCACCGCCGTCTCGCCAGGGGCGACCCGCAACAGTTCACCATTAAATGTAGTGTCCGTCGGCGATTCAGTCTCATGAGATGCAGCTTCCTGGATGACAAACTCCGCTGGTCCCTGACGGGACAGACCAATCAGACCGTCATGCGGTTCGGCCGGTAGGTCGAGAAGATGCGAGAGCTTATCGACGGACGCCAGCAGGTCGTACCATCCTTCCAGATGTTTACCAAGCTTGGCGAATGAGGCAACAATCATCGCCACGATCAGTTCGGCGGCGACCAGTTGACCCAGCGTCAACTGCTCGTTCAAGACCAGAAATCCGCCCAAGCCCAGTAGTGCCGTCGTGGCAATGACCTGCAGGATCAGTACCAGAACGATTTGCCGCATCAGGATGGAGAAATGTGAGCGGCGGGCGCGCAGATAATCAGCACATAGCACGTCGGTTCGCTGCATCGCCAGGAGTTCGACGCCGCCAGTCCGAAATATGCCGGGGCAGCGGGCCATGTCTTCCAACCAACTGAGCACACCGTACTTGGTCCGTGATTCTTGAATCGCCGTCTTCACGCCGCCACGGCCGAAGCCGAAAAGAATCGTGGCCAGAAACGCCAGCAGCAATATGTCATACCCCAGCAGGAATGGATGATAAAACGCCATCACGCTCATGCTGATCAACGTGGTCAGCAGGATGGCGATGCCGTCGACCACGAGCGACGCGGTAACTTTCTGAACGATCGCCACTTCAAGAAAGTAATTAGCCATCTCCGGTATTGCGAATTGTCGCCAGGCGGCAGTGTCCGCTTGAGTCAGACATCGAGTGACCTGGCCCGTGATCCGGACGAACAATCGTCGCTGAATGATTTCGGCCACATAAACCTGTAGTGCTTGCAGAGCAGCCACAAAGCCCAGCAATCCGAGCAACATCAGGGAAAGCACGACAATCGGCTGATACAACGTGGCAAAGGTGACCGTTCGGACCAATTGCTGCGCCGTGACTGGCACAGACAGCATCAAAAGCCCGGCAATGCTCGAAAACACCACCAAAGCCCAGAGATCTTTGCGATCAGGGGCCAGCAATCTCCACAGCAGTACCCATGGCTTCTCGTGCCCGTGATTCGCAGGACATAAATCCGACTCCTTGCTGGCAATGATTACACGGAGCAGACTTGCATCGCCCCGCTGTTCAATGTGATCAGACAACTTCGAAGCCAGAGATCCCACCAGAATGATTCGTTTCACGTCCAGTTTTTTAACGTTCAATCCGAGATCATGAGAGGCGCAGTGTTCAGCCACGACGCACGCTCCTGATCGCAAGATGACTGGCAAATCGCGGATCGGCACATCCAATACCCGTAAGGGGAGGCCTAAAGATCGTCCTGCTGAGAGCAGCCAACTCCACCACGAGTCATGAATTGTTCCCGGATGCGACCGCATCATTTCCGACAACAGTCGACATGCCTGACGCTCTTCACAAGGACGATCCAAATGCCGAGCAAGCAAGACGAGGGCGCGCGACAGGCTCAAGAGATCAGCATCGGGGATCTCTGAGTTCGACGAATCGTGAGGGACTGGTGATCCATTCAACATGGTCGACGACAACGTACGGCTTTCGGTAGAAGAAAATGAAGGGCAGGCTAGCAGAATGTGCGCCCAAATGCTCCTCTCCTCCCGCGACGGAGGAGAGGAGCCGAATGGAGGCTGGACGAGTCCATTGCGACGATTTCAGATCCCCTTCTTCGCATGGACGAAGGGTCGAGGAGCCTGACGCTAAGCTGCCCGAGTTTGATGCTCTCGCTTCCACGCTAACGCTCGCCGTACGTTTTGCCCGATCCGGGTCGTCCCCCGATCAATACAGGCAATCCACTCAGAATCAACCGTCTTCGCCACCAGATTCGTGAAACCGGGCATCTGCACGATAA
>JBAWWJ010000072.1:0-31489 GCA_037146815.1 Planctomycetota bacterium | reverse complement strand
TTTTTGAAAAGCCGCCGGTCAGACTCGAACTGACGACCTACGCTTTACGAAAGCGTCGCTCTACCAACTGAGCTACGGCGGCGGATTGCGGTTGTGTCGCTTGTTCGCACCCCGTAATTAACTGAGGTCGAGTGGGTTACGACATTGGCCACTGCGGGGAGGATGATAGCAAATACCCGGAATCCGGCAAGCCATACCGCCTTCGCGGTTTCTGAGTTTTGCCGGGGTTTTACTTTTTCCAAATCCCCGATTTTAACGTGGTTTGGGGGATTTGGGCTTCCCGGAGTTACCGGGGGCTTTGGCGGCCTTTGTCGTTTTTCGCTTTTTGGCCTTCTTTTGAAGCTTGGGAAGCTCTTCCAGTGCAACCACCCAGCCTCGACACTGGTCGGCACCACACAGGCACTTGATCGCCCCTTCGGCACTCCATTGGTAGTCAATTGTCAACTCGGTGTCTGGCGGAATATCGACGAGGGCCTCGACGAAGACTTCCGAAGGGGCTGGAGTGCCGTCTTCGAATTCGACATCCCGAGTGTGCAGGGCACAATTCGGTTCACAGCGGTGGTTCAAATAGCGGAACGGGGTTCTCGGCTCCAGCGAAAGGGAATTCCCCAGATCGATGCAGTACGTGCTGGAGTACTCCGGATCATCAATCACTTTTCCCTGAACTCGGCCGATTTCCGTCCCTTGTGGAATCGCACGGCGGGCGAAAACCCCTTTGCCAAATGGGACTGTTCCAACTCGGACCCACGGATTCGAAGTCGCCATCGTCTCTCCACATCTGCCCCGAAAACCTTCCTGCCGTCCATCGTGCAGGTATTTTGTCGTTGGGCAACACGATACCGAGGTCGTTCGGGTAGTCAACCGTCACACGGACGGATTGAGTTCATAGTTTTGAAGAGGGGTAAAAAAAGAGGCCTGTGTTCGAGGGGCTGGCGGGGTCGGTAGCCCCACTCCAATCCATAGGTCAGGAGACCCGCGCCGAGCGCTGATCTCCTTTGGTGTGACTCTCGACCTCAACCCGCTAGAATCGGGACTGCTGGCGGTATCGGTCAATTCCTCATCCGAATGTGAGTAACATGGATTCGAAGTATTCTCTCGTCGACCCCTCAGGCATTCTCTCTCCATCGATGCTGGTTTACCGTGAACTTGTCGACCGCAATCTTCGCAAAATGATTGCGATTGCCGGAAACGTCAATCGCCTGCGTCCGCACTGTAAAACTCACAAGATGCCAGCCGTCACGAAAATCGAATTGGCGATGGGGATCGCCAAGCACAAATGTGCGACACTGGCTGAGGCCGAAATGCTGGCGGACTGCGGGGTCAAGGATATTTTCCTGGCTTACAACCTCGTTGGCCCGAACATCAATCGGGCGGTGAAATTCCTGCAGAAATACCCCGATGTGAAATTTGCGGTCACTGCCGACGATTCGGCCATGATTACCGCTCTCAGTGCTGCCGTTTCAGCCGCCGGAAAGTCGATTCGTGTCCTGCTCGACATCGATCCTGGCCTGCATCGGACCGGGGTATTGCCGGGGCCTCGAGCGGAACGACTCTACCAGCAGATCGTCTCGTCACCTGGAATCGAACCGGGCGGCTTTCACCTGTATGACGGTCACAATCACCAGACGAACCTGGAGGAACGTACTGCCGCGGTCATGGCTGGCTGGAACGGTGCGGCTCAATTGCGAGATGACTTTGTCCGGCGTGGCTGGCCTGTTCCGCGGATTGTTTGCGGTGGGACCGGTTCGTTCCCCGTATTTGCGAAGCTGCAGGATCATGCTGACGCGAGTCATCAGTCGCCCGACGGCGGATCGCCTGACCTGCGATCTGGGAAATAAGGCGGTCGCTTCCGATCCGCCACGCGGACAACGAGTGGTCTTTCCTGACCTTCCTGGCGCCGAACAAGTCCTGCACAACGAAGAACATATCGTCCTGCAGACACCGCTGGCCGAAAACTACAAACCGGGTGACGTCCTGCTCGCGATTCCTCGACACGTCTGCCCGACATCCGCGCTCTACAAACAGGCCTATGTCATCGAAGGTGGTAAAGTCGTCGACATGTGGGACGTCACGGCGCGTGATCGGTTTCTGACGATCTAAGCCACGACACTTTGACGAGGCAATTGCCCCTGGTCATCGATGGCACGAATTGACAAATCACTGCAGGACAACGACAGCGAAATGAGTACTGACGCAAATCTACCGGGCCTTCAGCGCGCTTCCACTGGGATCCCCGAACTGGATGAATTGCTGGGGGGAGGACTGGTTCCAGGGACATTAACCGTCGTGATGGGGGCCACCGGAATCGGCAAGACGCAACTCGGGTTGCAGTTTGCCGAAGCAGGACGCCGCCAGGAAGGGGAACGAGGCATCCTGTTCGATATGACTTCGCGTGGTGATGCTCAGAATCACGCTGATTACGCACGGCGCATGTTTGGCTGGAACCTGAAACAGCGACGTGTCGACGAACCGTATGCTCCCGGCGACATCTGGAATTATGAGCGGATGCGATCCGATTACTTCCATATCTTCGAACGATCAGGCCGCCGCGTCTCGATCCAGGACCTCGATCACGACCAGTGGCAGGAATGGAAGATCGAACTCAACCGGAAGCTTGATCAAGCAATCGCCTTTTACTACGGGAATTTTGTGCATGGCGTCCGGCGCTGCGTTATCGATGGCGTCGAACCGACCGAGAAAGCTTCTGATTCGTTCCAGTTCCACGTTTTCGACTACATCTATCACCAGATCCTGCACAAGGACGCAGACTGGGTCGCCCGTGACCTGTTCCGGATCCATTTCCGGACTCACGAAGGTGAAGTCCAGTCACACATGTATGACCACCGCCAGATTGCCACGGTGCTGCTTTACACGTCTCACGAAGTCCTGCTGGATGAACTCCTGTGCCGTCCGATCGAAAGTGGTGACGAACTGGCGAATGCCAATACCATCATTCTGATGGGGAAGGTGCGGGATGGTCTGAAAATGCGCCGGGCACTGCACGTCGCCAAGCACCGCGGCAGCCGCTGCGACGATGGAATTGTGCCGTTTGAAATCACCGAAAAAGGCCTGGTTCTCAGTTCTCAGTAGTCGACGTAGTCCAAGAAAAATCTCCGCGTTCCCGGCCCGTCAGGCAGAGAACGCGGAGATCGATAAGACACTCAATTTCGCAATTCATTCACGTTGAAGACTTCACCTGATCAGCGTCCGCGGACCTCAGATAAACGGGGTGATCCCCGGTTGAGCCATCGGGGGGACTTTGACGACATCGTTCCAGGACTTGATCTCAGGAACCAGAACTTCCTTGGAGTTCAAGGCCATGTCCCAGGTAACCTGCTTCCCGGTGTAGCCTGCCATACGCCCCATGATCCCCGTCAATGTGCTGGTCACCATGCGATCACCATCGTTGATCGGCTTGCCGGTTCGGATCGAATCGAAGAATTCGTCGTGTTCCTGCTGATACATGTCAGGGCTGGGTCCTTCGTACTTCCAACTGTTCGTGCCCGAGATCGAAACCGCGTCCTTACCGAATCCAGCGATCCGAGCATGCCCCTTGGTTCCCATGACGTACAGCGAGTTTTCGCTATGGCAACCGGAAATCTGGCGTTGAGCCATAAAACCGCGCATGCCGTTTTCCCATTCGTAATTGACTTCGATGTGATCGAAGATGTTACCACCATGAGCAGGAATCTGGCGACCACCGACAGCGGTACATTTTGTCGGAGGGGCATCCTTGGCGACCCACTGCAGCCAGTCGACCGTGTGAATGGCCTGCTCAACGAGTCCATCGCCCGACAGCCACGTGAAGTTATACCAGTTGCGAACCATCCACTCGAGATCCGAAATGTCTTTCGGACGCGTGCTTGCTGGTGGCATGGGTTTGACGGGACCAGTCAAATAGGTCCCATAGACCGCCAATACGTCCCCGATTTCTCCGGCGTGGATCCGCTTGAAGAGTTCGCGGCGTGGCAGGTCATAGCGCCAGCAGAAGCCAGCGACCATACCGAGTTTCTTTTCCTTGGCGATCTTGACCGATTCAATGACGGAACGGACACCCGGGCCATCGGTCGCCATCGGCTTTTCTGTAAAGATATGCTTACCGGCTTCGACGGCAGCTCGCAGATGATACGGCCGGAAACCTGGCGGCGAAGCGAGCAGAACGACATCGCAGGAATCGATCAGCTTCTTGTAGCTTTCGAGACCCACAAACTTGAACTCGTCGGTCACGGCGACTTGATCCGCAATCCGCTTGTTCGCCTTCAACTGCCCGAGAGCGTTCTCGATGGATTGCGGGAAAACGTCGGCGACGGCGGTCAGCTTGACCTGCGAATCTGCAGTCAGTGCCTGCTGAGCGGCACCGGTTCCACGTCCACCACAACCAACAAGTCCGACCTTGAGTTGATCACCTCCGGCAGCAAACGCCCCGGCGTTCATCGACAAATTCAGTCCGACGGTCCCTGCGACGGCAGCGCCGGTTTTGAGAAAATCGCGTCGGGACGAATGAGCAGGCGTATTCGGTTCCGTCATGGGCTGGGTCTCCACGATTGAGGCTGGATGAAAAAGTGCCGAAGGCGAGTCTCCCCATGCTACTCATCGAATCGCCACGATGCGAGTGGACGAACCTTCCGCCATTCGTTTTTTCGAGGAGCGCCCCGATTTACCCGTTTTCGCAAAATTGAAATACGGGGCAGAGACGAAAACCGTTATGATTCCCTCCGCATTGATCGCCCCTCGCATCGGAAGGAAACAGATGAACAAGTCGCTCGCCTTCTTCATGCTCGTGTTCGGATTGGCAATCGTAGTTTCTCACGCCGAAACAAACGAGGCACAACCACCGAGGCCCGCAGATGCTGATGAAGTGACCCTCTTTTCGTATCGCGGTTCTTTCAAAATGACGCCACCACCAACACTGCATTCAGATTTGGCGAGAATCCGGATCACAAGTGTCGAATTGCTGGGTGAGCGAACCGCGTTGACCACAAAAATCACTTACTCTCCGCATTATGGCAAGATCGATTCAGAATCAATGAAATTCATGAACAGGCACGAGACGCAATCCATTTCAATTCTGCTGAATGGCGACCACACGAAAAAGGTCAAAGAAGGCGATATCCTCAGAACTTGCTTCTACCCAAATTGAAGACAATACAATCCATTGTCTGATCAATCAGGTGGCGACAGTAGCACGCTTTTCACGTTTTGCGTTCACGAAGCAGCGTGAAACCAGCCTGACTTTGCGAACGGCTGGCTTCACGCGGAGCGATGAAGGCTACTTTGGCAAGTCGCGAACGCTCATTACTTGACCGTTAACAGCTTGTCTTCCGGGAATGTTTCCAGTTTCAGATTCTTGAATTGGACTTCCTGGGCGACCTTGTTGGAATGTAACTGCAGGCCGATCGGAGCTTCGTTAATTCGCATTGGCTCAGGTTCACGCCAGTCGGAGACCAGTTTTCCATTCAGGACGAACCGAATGCGGTTCCCCTGCGCCAGAATTTCATAGCTATTCCAATCGTGCTGCTTGCTGAGTGGTCCGGCGATCTGGTTGTTCTGATGAATCATGGATCGGCCGTACAGATCCCAGAAGCCGTGGCCTGACGGAAACATCACCAGGTGACCGGCATACGTAAACTTGTCACCTTTCTCGGGGGCGACTTTGCCCCACATCGCGATGCCAGAATGCATTTCGGATTGAGCCAGCTTGAAATCGAACGTCAATCGGAAATCGGTAAACTTCCGTTCGGTCAACAAATATGTGCTGACCGGAACTTCGTCCGTGTTCTTCCCGATGATCACTCCGTCCTTGACTGACCAGTACTTTTCATGACCGACCCAACCGGACGTGTCCTTGCCGTTGAAGATCTCGACGACTTCGCGTTTTCCCTCACGAGGTGGAACAACAGGAGCCTCCTTGGGCGGTTGAGACCAGCCAGCTTGTGTGAGCAATACCAACAACCCAGATGCCAGCAACGCAGCGCGACGAATCATGGCAGACGACTCCTTCTCGGGTGAAAACAAGGTGGCAAAAGGCAGTACGATGAGGGGCAGAACGAGAAAAGAGAACTCAATCGCAATTCTTCATCGTCCTGCCCCTCATCGTTCGTTCGACATTATGGGTTTGACGGAAAACGAGACCTGCGGCCAGGCGATTCGGCGGGGTCGGGAGCCCCGCGCCGAATTCACCCTGCATTCTCACTTCAGAATTCTTAGCAGTGACGAGGCACTACGCCTTCTTCTTGAACGTGTAAATCCCCTTGCCCGAGGGACTGACAATCATGAAATAGACTTCACCTGCTTCGTCTTCACCGAAGCTGATCACGGGGAGATTTGCTCCCGTGTACGGAATCGGACGATTCGCGACGACAGCCTTCTTGGCGTCATCGTATTTCAAGGCCCAGATCTTTCCCGAAACGTAGTCGGCATACAGGTAGTGCCCCGCCAGTTCCGGAACTTTCTTGCCGCGATAGACGTTGCCGCCGGTGATCGACTTGCCGATGTCGTGATGGTATTCCCAGATCGGATCGATCAACCCCGGGCCAGACGATGTACTGTTCGGAGCAAACTCGTGCTTGGCTTCGCGCAGGTTCCAGCCGTAGTTGCCCCCCTTGACCCCCAGGTTGATTTCTTCCCACAGGTTCTGTCCGACGTCAGCAATCCAGAATTGTCCGGTCTGCCGGTCAAACGACATCCGCCAGACGTTTCGCAACCCGTAGCAGTAGATCTCAGGCAAAGCAATCGGCTTGTTTCCTGCGAGTTTCCCAATGAACGGGTTGTCCTTGGGAATACCATACTTCAAGCCACCTTCCTGCTTGTCGACATCGATCCGCAGAACTTTGCCGAGCAGGGTTTGCAGATTTTGAGCGTTCCCGTGCGGGTCATTTCCGGCACCGCCATCACCAATCGTGATGTACAGGAATCCGTCGGGACCGAAGCAGATCGTGCCACCCTTATGATTCCAGTAAGGATGGGGAACTCGCAGCAGTTCCACTTCGCTGTTCGGATCAGCCTTGTTCGGATCAGCCTTGGAAACCGTAAACCGTGATACGACCGTCGTATGCGGTTGGCTGGTCGTCGTGTAGAACACGAAGAACTGGCCATTTGTTTTGTACTTGGGATGGAACGCCATCCCCAGGAAACCTTCTTCGTTTTCCTTGTCGATGTAGACGACTTTCTTCGACATGTCGAGGAAAATCTTGGTTTCAGCGGCACCGGGAGTGAAGACGTGGATGATTCCCTGCTGCTGCGGCACGAAGATGCGGCCAGTACCGTCACCGGCATGGGTCAACAGGATGGGACGCAGTGGAAAAGCGACCCCGTTCTGATCGGGTTCCCAACCGGTCCATTTGAGGTTTTCAAACGCCAGGACGGGTTCCAGATTCAATGGAGACTCGTCCACCTGAGCGGAAACAATCTGACAGCTCAGCGAGCAAATCATGGTCAATGCGAAAAACGTGCGGATCACGATGCGGTTGTTCCTGTTCATGAGGAGATTGAGTACGTTCAATTCTAGTGAATTCATTTCAACTGAGTTCCGTACGAACGGTTTCGAGCAGCTTTTTCGTCAGGGTAATCCCTTCCGCTTCCGAATGCTTGTTTCCTTCGTACTCGACACCGATCCAGCCACGGTAACCGTATGACAGGACGATGGGGAGCATCCGACGATAATCCGTCTTGGTTTCGTTCCCGGCGTCGTCGAATTCGTGTGACTTGGCGCTGACACCCTTGGCGAACGGCATCAACTCTTCCGTACCCTTGTAGCGGTCATACCAGATCTTGCCATCGACGCGGAAGTTGCCGAAATCAGGGAGCGTGCCGCAACCGGGGTGCTGGACCGTGTGAATCACGGACGACAGCCATGTGCCGTTAGATGACAGGCCACCATGGTTTTCGACGATCACGCCAATCTTGTGCTGAGCACCGAATTCGGTCAGCTTGCGCAACCCGTCGGCGGCGAGTTTCATCTGTTCCCAATAGGTACCGCTCGATTGCGCATTCACGCGGATCGAATGACAACCCAGGAACTTGGCCGCTTCGACCCACTTGAAATGGTTTTCGACAGCCGTCTGACGCTTTGCGGCATCGGGATCACCCAAGGCTCCTTCGCCATCGCACATGATTAGAACGCTGGTAACCCCATTGTCGTCAGCCCGCTTCTTCAATTCACCCAGATACGTCTGATCTTTGGCCTTATCCTTGAAGAACTGGTTGACGTACTCGATCCCTTCGATCCCGAATTCCTTCTTGGCCATGACGGCGAAGTCGAGAGGATCAGCCTTATCCTTGAAGAAGCGGCGATGCAGTGACCACTGGGCCAGCGAGATCTTGCACAGAGACGACTTGGGAGCATCGGCGGCCAGAACGTTACCGATCGAGCCCGTCCCAACGGCAGCAAACAGACTAGCCGATGCAGACAGGAAATGACGACGAGACACAGGATGCGACATCAAACGATCCTTAGCGTAAATGAAAAGGTTCAATCAACGAATTTGCAAATTCTATTCGCTCGACCCGAGGAATGCGAATCGACCGATGACCGGAGTTTAACGGCGTGTTTTTAGCGCGGGCGATTCGACGTGTTCGGCGCGAATCTCCCGACCCCGCCGAATCGCCCGACCGCGAGGTCTCCTCTTTTCGTGCAGACTGTTCAGAGAAAACAGTTGGCAGAACGATGAGGGGCAGAACGATGAGGACTCGGGATAGTGTTTGTTCAATCGCACTGCCCTTCAATTGCTTTGCTCTGAACCTGCGAATACGCACGAACCCGCATCACCCTTTCGGGACGGCAACTCGTGGCGATGGCAGATACTTCTCCGTCGCAGGTTTAGGATCGATGATCGCATCCGCTTCAGGCAGACCGACCGCCTGACGTTTCGCCGCATCCCAGATGATCGGTTTCTGCATCCGGAGCGCCAGGACACCGAGCATTCCCACTTCGGTAATTCTCGCACCAATTTCAAATGGTGAATACGTTTTTGTATCGCCAGCACATGCCAGGACCCACTCAAACATATGCGAGTTGTTAACCTGACTCCACCGTGGACGTTGACCCTGTGCTGTTTTTTTAGGGTCCCACTTCAATACTTCCGTATCGATTCGTGGTTGTGTCCGCGCCAGTTTTGCGACTTCAGGATGATCTGCACCCCGGAAGTCTTTGGCATCCTTCAAACGGATATTGCAGTCGGTATTCCAGAGTCCCGCTGAAAGAGTCCCTTCAGTACCGACGATCAGACACCCGGTCGAACCGACAGGGCCTTTTGTCACGTCTTCAGGTGGCAGATTGTTATCCCCGGAGTAGAAATACAGAGTGACAGGCCCCCGCTTTCCCTTGGCAGCAAATTCAAACTTGATGGTACATTTTGTCGCATATGATTCGTGTCCGAGATCATTGCCTGTGGCTTCGATCCGCGTGGGAGCATCGAGTTCCAGAGATCGATACGCCAGTTGAAAGCCGTGACAACAGAAGTCGGCAATTGATCCACCGCCGAAATCGTACCAGCCTCGCCATTTCCCCGGATGATAGATTCCATCGCAGTAAGGGCGGTTCGGTGCCGCCCCCAGCCAGAAGTTCCAGTCGAGACCTTCGGGGACGGGGTCTGATTTCGCGGGTCGGTCAACTCCATTTGGCCAGCCGTGTGCCGGATGCCAGACATGGACCTCCGTAACCTGCCCCAGCAGGCCTGATTGAATGACCTCAAAACTTCGACGGAATCCTTCGGTGGAACAGCCTTGATTGCCGGTTTGGGTCGCCAGCTTAGGATGGCTGGTTGCGAGTTTTTCCAAGGCTCGGCATTCGGCGACAGAATGGGCCAGCGGCTTTTCGCAATAGACGTGCTTTCCACTTTCCAAAGCAGCCTGGCAAATCGGAACATGCCAGTGGTCCGGAGTCGCGATGATCACGGCATCGACCCCTTTTTCCTTGTCGAGCAACTCCCGATAATCGTGGTAGGTTCTGGCTCCTGACATTCCCTTTGTCTGCAGCGCGCTGTCCCGTTGCCGTTTGTCGACATCACAGATGGCGACGATCTGCTGATCGATCTTGCCGAGTTCTGGCATCAGATATCCACGCATCTGACCTCCCATGCCAATGCACGCAAACGAAAGACGCTCGTTGGCAGAGGGGGCACCGAAACCTCGCGACGGCAGGATGGTCGGTAAACCGACTCCAATGGCTGCAGCAGATTGGATAAATCGACGACGGGAGAATTCGTTGGCCATGGTGTCAATTTCTCAGTGAGGTGCAACAGGACTGGCACGGTCGGAAACGGGCAGTAGTAAAACGGCGGATTTATGTTCGGAGTTTCCGTCGCGTTCAACTCAGCTTCGCAACAGGTTACAGTTCACTGGGAATCGGGGCAATCACGTGCATTGTTCGGCGCTGGTCTCCAGAGTGTCTCCAGAGTGTCTCCAGAACCCTCCGAAACGCCCGACCGCAGGTCCCAGATTCGATCTGCCATGCGAGACGACTCCCAAAGTGCCGGACCGCTTCAGAAATCCATTCTCCACAATTTTCTCACGCGTTCAGCGTCCGACGCATCTCATTTCCTTGACCCAGGCGGTTTTCGGGCTATGTATGAAGAGTGGGAAAATCGGGCCGTACGATTGAAGATTGAGGATTTTGCGAAAATGGCCGAACGCCGTGGAATTTCTGACCGCCGCACCAGTGATCGTCGACGATCACTTCGCTCGCCGATTGACTGTCAGATCCGCCTGCTCAGTGCCGCTACGCCGTCACGAATTCTGTCAGGCAGTCTGCTGGATGCCTCCAGTTCAGGCTTGCGTCTGATACTTGCGCATTCGATCGAAGTCGGCGAAAAGTTGCTGATTGAAGCTCGCCGGGGCGCTCGCGTGGTCTGCAACATTACCGTGCAGGTTGTCTGGATCGAATCCGAATCCCCGAACGAATTCCGAGTCGGCTGCGAATTGTTGACTGATCTGTCTCCACGGCAATTGAGCCAACTCAAGTCGGTCGCGACAGAATCCGTCGTCCGAACGTAACGTGCGTCAAACTCAGGCGTCGAACCATTTCGTCAGGGACGTGTGCCAACGACAAAGCCTCGCTCTTCAAGCATGTTTTGCAGAAAAGCGAGGCCATAAGAACGGAACCGGAACGCAAGAACCAGAACGAAGGCATGAATTCGTCGTTACCGGACCTCAGTTGCAATCACTGTTTCCAGGGACCGACGAGTTCCACAAGATTTCCATCAGGATCTCGGAGGTTTGCCAAGGCGAGGCCCGCTGGGAAACCTTCTGGCAGCGGTACTGGGCACTTCGCAATGGGCTTGGCACCCGCTTTTGCCGCTCGGGCAAGTGATGCATTCACGTCTTTCACGGCAATCGTCAAGTAACGGAACCCGTAGGACGAATGGATGAAAGTGTTATCGACTCGTGCGCCTGGCGCGGTCTTGAATTGCATCAGCTTCAGCTTTGTCGCCTTCTCTCCCTTGCCCAGCACCAGGACGTGAACGTCGAGCTGAAGATTGTTAGCAAGACCTGTATCCAGTGCGAATTGACCGGGGACCTTGAAGCCTTCGACTTCTTCAAAACCGATGACGTCCTTGTAGAACTTGACCGACTTCTCAAGGTCACTGACGACCATTCCCAGGTCAATGACTTCCGAAGCAAAGGCCGATTCCGGGGCAGTCTGCTGATTTGCCGAGACTCCCAGTGAAAAGGCTAAGGCGCCAACCAGGCCAACGATCGCCAGCAGGGACAACTTCTTCATCGAGTTTCTTTCTTAATCGAGGTGACAAACATCGGAGCGAACAATTTATCCGTTACATATCGGGCGGATTCAGAGCGACGTCGTATCGCAACGGTTCCATCGAAAACGACGCTCGTCCCTGAGAAAGGCTGCGGACGTCGTTGCTGTAACCAAACATTTTTGAGAGTGCCACTTCGGCGGTCAGCGCGACCAGGTTTCCACGCAGTTCGGTATTCACGATGATTGCTCGACGCGAATTGAGATCTGCGGAGACGTTGCCAACAAAGTCCTCCGGAGTCACAACTTCCAGCTTCATGATCGGTTCCAGCAGCACAGCACCGCCATCATGCAGGGCTCGGCGGAAGGCGTCGGCCGATGCCGCTCGAATGGCGACTTCCGTTGTTTCCCCTTCGTGGTATTCGACATCCTTCACGGTCACTTTCAGGTTGATCAGCGGGTATCCCACGACACCTCCACCTTTCAATTCGTCACGCAGGGCGTTGACCAGCAGTTCCTGAAGTTCGATCGGCATCGCGTTCGGTTTGAGCTTGTTCTCAACATTCAATGCCGTATCGTTCTGGACGGGTTCGACGACAACGGTAATGGCCGCGAATTGACGACTTCCCTGCGTCTGTCGATCAAAACGACCTTCCGTTTCAATCTTACCGGGTACCGTTTCGCGATACGTCACGCGAGGTTTGTGGGTCCGGAACTTCATGTGGAAGTCCCGCTCCATCCGCTTGCTGATGATTTCCAGATGCAGTTCGCCCATGCCGCTGATGATCGTCTGACCGGTTTCTTCGCTGATCTTGGCGGTGAAGGTCGGGTCCTGCTTCATCATCAGCCGAAGCGTATTTTCCAGCTTCTTGCGATCGGCGCTGCTATCGGGTTCGATCGCCATCGAGATGACTGATTCGGGGAAATCGATCGATTCCAGCAGAATTGGATTCTGTTGATCGCAGAGCGTATCACCGGTCACGGACTCCTTGGGCCCGACGATCCCGACGATGTCGCCGCAAACCGCCTCGTCGAGTGCTTCACGAGAATCGGCCTGGACTCGCCAGATCTGGCTGATCAGTTCCTTGGCACCGGTTCGCGGGTTGAGCATGCGCGAGCGACTCTTCAGAGTCCCCGAATAAATCCGGACGAAATAGAGTTCTGCATGCTCATCGGCGTGAATTTTGAAAACCAGGCCGCAGAAGGGTTCTTTCTCGGACGGCTTGCGGACTTCGGGTTTGTCGGCCTTCTTGGGATTGGGGTTGCGACCTTCCACAGGCGGGACGTCGTTTGGGCTGGGAAGATAGCGTACGACCGCATCGAGCACCGGCTGCACGCCGATATAGTCGAGCGATGAACCGCAAAAAACAGGCTGCAACTGATACGAAACCACGGCTTTTCGCAGCACTCGAATGATCTGATCGGCGGGCAGGTCACCCGTCGCATCGTAAATCGAAAACGCTTCGTCATCGGTAAGTGCGATCGCGTCGATGAGACGGGAACGCCATTCTTCGGCGCGAAGCTGCTCGTCCTCAGGGATCGGCTGGAAATCGATTTTTGTCCCCTGGGCTTCTCGGTCGAAATAGAGGGCTTTCATTTCGATCAGGTCGATGATCCCGCGGAAGCCGCCCGGATTGGTGACCGGACCTTCACCGATCGGCAACTGGACGGCAACCGGATTGGCTCGTAATCGCTCCGAAATCTGATTGAAAACCCGTTCAAAGCCAGCGCCGATGCGATCCATCTTGTTGATGAAGCAGACACGGGGAACGTGATACTTGTCCGCCTGCCGCCAGACCGTTTCACTTTGTGCTTCCACCCCTTCGACGGCACTGAAAACCACGACGCCACCATCGAGAACTCGCAGGCTTCGTTCTACTTCGGCCGTGAAGTCGACGTGGCCAGGAGTGTCGATAATGTTGATCGTGTGGCCATCCCATTTGCACGAGATGGCTGCCGAATAAATCGTGATTCCGCGTTTGGCTTCTTCGGGATCGAAGTCGGTGACGGTTGTCCCATCATCGACATCCCCCATCCGATGCGTTTCCCCGGCATAGAACAGGATTCGCTCAGTCGTCGTGGTCTTACCAGCATCAATGTGAGCGATGATGCCGATGTTGCGGATCTTTTGTATGTCGGTGGCCATGGAACGGTACTTATCGGAAGGTGAATGAGATGTCGGGCCGAGGTGTCTGGTTCAGAGCGGCCGGATCGCCAGCCATGAAGCATCGATTTTGGTCGCACACTCGCAGTCGTGTGCGACCAAACGGAGCCCGTTGACTACTTCGCGGCGTAGCGGCCGACCTTGTTAATCCGCCCGTGAATGTCGTTCAGAATCCAGTGGAACGCAACCAGGTGGACAGATTCGACCATCCCCATGTCGTCCAGCGGGACGTGAAGATTCTTCTTCCCCATCGGCTTGAGCTTGCCACCCGAGTAACCCGTGATGCCCCACGTTACCAGATTGTGACGATTGGCCCATTCGACGGCGTTCAGGATATTCGGGCTGTTGCCACTGCCGCTGATTGCGATCAGGACATCGCCGGGCGATGCGAAGTTCTTGAGCTGTTCGACGAAGACGCGGTCGAAACCTTCGTCATTTCCCCAGGCAAGGATGTACGGGGTATTGTCGGTCAGACTGAGGACCTTCAGACGCTTCACTGAATCATTCGTGAAGTCTTTGCGGTCGAGCGTGCTCTTGCCGAGATCCTCGCAGAAGTGGGAACAATTTGAACCACTGCCGCCATTGCCGATCAGAAATACGAATCGACCTTGTTCGTAGGCAGAGTAAATATCATCGGCGAGTCCTTCCAGCTGAGACACGTCCAGGGTGTCGAAGACTTCGGCGCACCGCTTCAGGTATTGGGCGGGGTTCAGTTGCGTTCCAAGCATGTCTGTTGTTCTTTCAAAAAGTGAACTACAGACACCAGGGGCGAGGATTCAGGAGGCCGCGACGATCGAAAAGGTTCGGTCGATTTCGGTTCGCGTTGTTGCGAATTCCCGGTGTGGTGTCTGTTGAGGAAACTAACGGGCCGACTTGGCCGCAATGACGATATCCAATTCTTCTTTCAGGCGTGGCAGAATCGCGTCGTAGGGGAATGCCCCCAGTTCCGCAGGCCCTTTCTTCAAATTGACGAAGTTGGGACCACACCACAATCCGAGATCCGCATCATCGGTCTCGCCTGGACCATTCACCCGACAGCCCATGACGGCGATCGTGACGGCATGATCTTTTGCGTACGATGTCATCTCCTTGACCTGTTGTGCCAGTTCGATAAATGCTTCATTTTCGACCCGTGAACAACTGGGGCAACTGATGATATTCAATGTCTGCAGGCCGTAGTCGACAAATGAACGGACTCGGCCGGCTGCGATATCTTCCAGAATCTTTCGTCCCGCTTCGATTTCTTCCGGTTTGCGGGAGTTGGGGACTGTCAGCGAAACGCGAATTGTGTCGCCGATCCCCTGGCTGATCAGTTGTTCAAATGCAATTCGAGTCTTGATGATTCCATCGGGTGGCATCCCCGCTTCGGTGACCCCCAGATGAAGCGGAACATCGGGTCGCTTTTCGGCGAAACGACGATTCCCTTCGATCACCTTCTGAGGGTCAGAATCTTTCATCGAAACGCAGTAACGGGTGAAACCGAGCGAATCCAGAAAATCGCAATGTTCCCAGGCGCTTTCGAGCATTGGGGTGATGGAGTCGGCCGCGTCGTATTTTTCCTTTTTCGCGGGGTCGACCGAACCGCAATTGACACCAACTCGCATGGCACAGTCATTGTCAGCGGCGATCCTGGCGAGGTACTGCACCTTTTCCTGCCACGGCTTTTCACGCTCGTGGTGGTACAGATGGCCGGGGTTGTACCGGATTTTGTCGACAAACGGGGCAACGACTTCTGCCAGTCGATAATTTTCCTGCAGGTCGACGGCCAGATTGGCCTTGGTCTGTCGACGGATTTCAGCGAGGGCCGCAGCATCTTTCGTGCTGTCGACCGCAACGCGAATGACGTCGGCCCCGGCCTTGTACAAAGCTTCAATCTGACCGACTGTCGCATCGATATCCTGCGTATGAGTCGCCGTCATGCTCTGCACCGCGATCGGGTGCCCGGCACCTATCGTCGAGGTTCCAATTTTTACCGCACGAGTCGGATTTCGCCGAAGTTCCACTATTGCCTCCGTGTAGTCGCCATCACAGCACCGGGTCCGTCCGGATTATAGAAAGCCAAACCAGCTTCGAAGCGGACGAGCGGCATTGTCGATGGAATTGGCCGTTTTCGCAAGCCGCCCGAGATCAGGGATTCATCACCACTGACCATTGCGATCGCGATCACTGCAAGAACGAGCACCCAGACTATTCCCAGGACGTGCCAGAACCATGTGCAGATCGTCACTCCCCAGTAGTATTCATGGTCATACCGATCCGCAAATGCCTGAACAGTGATGAAGACAAGAAACATCAGGGCGATGACAAAGTGCATGGCGTGAAGTGCCGCGAGAACCGCTACAAAAGCTTTTGCCCCAATGGCAACCTGCGAAGCTGGCGTCTGCCGCACGAGAGCGGTCAGTGCGTAGGACTGTGTCGTCACAAACAGTGTCCCCGCAGCAATGCTGATCAGCAGGCTTCGGCGAAATGGAATCTGGCGCTCCCGCCGGACAAACGCACATGCTCGCGACATCGAAACACTACCGACAGCGAGCAGCACGGTACTGATCAGAAATGCCGGGGGAAAGACTGTTGTTTGCGATGTTGTGCCCACGGGGAACAATCGCAGCAGGAACGCTCCCAATGCTCCCGCGACAAGGAACAACAGCCCCGAAACAATCGCAAATCGCAGAGCAAATTCGCTTCGTTTCGCCAAGATACACCGTCCTTGGAACTCACTGCCCTTGGAATTCACGATTCTTGAATGCGAGCTTTACCCCACCATCGATTCGACAAGAATCTGGCCTGCAGCCGGGTGACCGAGCGAAATCGGCTTACCATCGAATTCGGTGGTGACAATTCCTGCTTCAGGGCTGTTGTGTCGAACGATTCCTTCCTTTTGCAGCGTGACCCCGGCGTCGCTCAGAAATCGCAGGAATTCTCCCCCCTGATCGACCACGCGGACAATTCTGATCCGCGTTCCGGCACCGACACTGGAAAGGGGGACAGCGCGATCACCTTTCACTCGCATTTCACCTTCGGCGCTGGGGATGGGGTCTCCATGAGGGTCTGTGCTGGGATGGTGCAGGTATTCGTCGATGCGATCGATCAGTCGGTCACTGACCGCGTGCTCCATATGCTCTGCTTCTTCGTGAACCTGGTCCCAGCTCAGATCAAGTGTCTTGGCAAGAAACAGCTCAATGAGTCGGTGCCGACGAAGCATTCGCATCGCGACCGCACGGCCTTCGGTTGTGAGCCTTACCCCTTCGTACGGGCGATATTCCGCATGCCCCGCTTCGGCCAGCGTCTTCATCATACTGGTGACGGTGCCGGGAGAAACGGACATCGACACTGCCAGTTGACCGGTTGTGACCCAGTCGACATTTGTACGAAGTGTCGTCTGGAGCACCGCTTTTAAGTAGTTTTCGACCGTCAGAGTGGTCATGAGCGTCGCAAGATCCTGACTGCGGAATGTGAATCGAGTGGGCAAATCCGAGAATAGACTTCCAATCCATTCTTACGAACTCATTGCGACTCGCCAACCGCCAGTCGTCCGATTGTCGATTCAATTCAAAAAACTGTCGCATCGATCGATGCGCAAAACGTTTGAAATTCTCATGTTGCAGCAACGACTGCGGCTCCGGGAGGGTGAGGCTCCAGCCGAACCGGGTTTGGAATCGGACTTCACTACCAATTCACGACTCGGCCGGAGCCTCGCCGCCTCGCCCTCCCGCACTCTCGCTGGGTGGCCATCCTCACCCTACGTCTGCACAGACGTGACTGTGGATGTCTTCCGTTGTTTCCGAACCCGTCATTTGGTTTTTAGAATGGCGGGGTGGCCCAGACGTCGTTTTGGACGTCTGGGTTTACGAGCGGCACAACTGCAGTATGCCTGCTCCAAGTTCCTCTTGTGAACCCAGACGCTGAAGCAGCGTCTGGGCCACCCCGCCGAAGTCACGCTCTTTTTGGCACGACCCCAGTTCTTCATAGTTTCACCCGGCGAAGGCCAAATTGAAAAATCGACGTTTCCGGCAATGACTTAGTTCTGTTTTCTTACAGTAAGTTGCAACTTGACAACCGCCAGGTCAGGCGAAATAATGCTTTTTGGCCAACTCACAATTAAAAGCCATCAGAACTACTCAACATCGTCGCTCATCGTGTGTCGATTCGACGAGTTCAGCTTTGCACTGTCTTTTTATTCTTGTTGCCTCACGCGTATTCGTACTCCCAATCCTATTTGCCGGGCCCCTCGCCAACAGCTGGAGAAATACAACATCAGTGCGTCGAAGAATATCCTTACCCGCGCTACCGAACGGAAATTGGATTTCGAGAATCGGTGACTCTCTGGATCGATGAATCAACGTTCATGGATCAAGATTATATTGATGGATCTTCTGCAATGTATATTGAGGATACAATCGGCGAAATCACCTGGTCAGTCACGGCTGGAGAAGGAACAGTTTATCCAACGATTGGAAGTTCAACGACTCTGACTGCGGGCGCGGCTGACGCTGACAATACAATTACTATCCAGGCATCAGTAGAGGATTCTTGCCTTGGCGATGATGCTCCTGTTGCAAAAGAGAAGAACTTGGATGCGAAAGCTCCTACTGGAATTCAGGTTATCGATCACGAGACATTGAATGCGGATCTCGGGGCTAACGGAAATGCGAAAATTGGAGCGAAAACGAAGTTCTCTCAACAACTTAAGCCAGTAACCGTCAATTTCAAAGGCCTGGCCCTTCGCTACTCAAGGCCTCAAAAGACGGTTAACTGGCCGGACATGACAGCCGATACGCGTGCGGCTGTTCCCGTAACAGGCTTCTCGGTCTCTGATCGGACGGTGGGAGCGCTGGTGATCCACAACAACACTTCCACCACACTGACGGAAGGGCTTCATCCGAAAGGCCGCATCAATGACGGCGTTGCATACAAAGATTTCAGCTGGGAGCGTACGGAAATCAATGAGTATAAAAAAGATGATGGGACATGGAAAGAGTTTAGTACACTGAAACAGAAACGAGATTTCCGCGGAGCACAGTTGGACTGTCGCCTCGGTATTGAGGACGACTGGGGTACCCGGCAGGGGCCCTTTCAATAGTTTTCGTAATAAAATACGTTCTGCGTGCTCCGACGTGTTGGCTTGCTTGGAATGGCCGGTATTTAAGGTTCGTTTCCTGCTAAGGAAAAAACATGACTACTTTGCGTGGTTTTGCCTTCATGATGGCAGTTGCGCTGGTTCCACAACTGGCTTTCGGTGATTTGCCCGGTCCTGCTCCAACCATTGGTGAGATTGTAACCGAATGCGTTGAGGAGTATCCAACTCCAAGGAGCAGGACAACCATTGGTATTGGAGAACTCGTCAATCTTTCGATTGATCCAGACAGTTGGGTTGATCCAGACATCCCAATTGGCAGTGGTAATCCTTACGACTACGATGAACTCTCGGAGATCACTTGGACAGCGAACGGAGATGGCACGGTTTATCCAACCGTTGGCGCATCAACCCAATTGGTAGCTGATCTATGCTCGCTGAACGGATCCGTTACTGTGGAAGCGTCGGCCGAAGACGCTGGTCTCGGTGACGATCCGCCGGTTATCAAACAGGCGAATTTTTCCTTGGAGATACCGTCCGGAGAGAATGTGATTGGATGTATTCATGGGCCATTCGGAGCCGGAAATACTCATGTCGGTATGAGGACGAATTTTGCAATACAGATAGCACCAGCGACGGTGAACTTCTCCCGAGTTAAATTCCGTGAAGATCGTGAGGCTGTCGATGTGACATTTCCAGATGGGGTTACGAACATTAAGCAACCGCAAGCGTTTATTCCGCCTATGGGCGGTAACGTCTCAACCCAGGCCGGATTGCCGAATATTCATGGAGATTTGCTTGGCGATGCACCGAATCCAAAAGCGGCTTTGCTAAAAGCTGGTATGTGGGCCAACTTCAATTGGGAACGCAAGGTTGATCAACAGTTCCAGGATAAAAACGGCATGTGGAATAAGTTTCATTCGGTCGTACATAAACGCGAATACGATGCCTCAAATCTGAAGGCCCGAACTGGAATTGACGGAACTGAATGGGGTGGATGGATGGGGCCCTTTGGAGCTCAATAGCAAAGTTCGTGTCGCCGGTTGGCGTAGCATAGATGTAGCATGTTATGAAATCTGTAATTCTGTTTGTCATCACTGCTGTCCAATTCATTAGCGTTCGCTTTGACGAAGGCGAACCGCTGGATTCTGTTCAATTTCGAGCCGACTTGCGTCGAATAGAACAATGCCGAAATGGGCGCAAAACAGTGTTCAGGGATGTTGATCGGCTCGCCCAAGAGATGCTTGAGAAGTACGCAGATCCTCCCAGAAGGGGTTTGATTTACTTTACTGTGGCCCATGTCTACTCGCAGAGCGGCATGTCGAGGCCAGTGCAGACGGTTGAATACATTAAGAAGGCATTGGACCTTCCGCTCGACACTGAGAAGCGATTAATTTTGCACGTTTACTGGGGAGACGCAATTCGCGTCACAAAGGAGATATCCGACTCCGCGGAGAGGAGGCGCCAAGCGGCTGCGGCGTATCTGTTTGGGGTATATGAAGTTGTAAAGCTCAAGCTTCCCGCAACTGCTCCAGACGTACCAATGATGAGCTTTAGCGATTTTGGCGGAGATGCAGTGGCGCAGGCTGAGGAAGATGCAAATACACTGAAAGCGGCGGAAGCTCAGAGGCTCGCAATTTTCCAACGTGACATGATTCGGCATCGTGAAGTATTGATGGGGCAGTTGATTGAGATTTACAAACGGCCCCCCGATGGTCGGATGGAGTTAAAAGAACTCGCTGATAATCTCGTAGGCGACGCTTTGGTGACGGAGGCACTCTTAAATCGGATTGGTGAGATCAAGACAATGAAGGGTAATGGCAAGAGTATCAAAGAAGAAAACGCTGATCCCCGCAGACGAATGTGGCTTTGGGGGATGAATTTGGTGGTGGTCGCTGTGGGGGTTTTCTTTATTTTCCGTTGGGAGCGATCCCAACGTTAGCTGCAATTTTGGACGCGTAGCCGTTCACACCCCGATAACAACAAAGAGTCCTGACTCCTTTGAGTTCCTCATGAAAGAGAAACGACGTTTTGCTTGCCAGAAGTGGTGAAACAGAACGCTGGGTATTGGCGGTCGTCGCAGTTACTTTCGGCATTTCTTCAATCGCTATGCGTGAGACGTTGTGGCCCTTGGCAATACTGGCCGCCGTGCTTTCTGTCGTACAACTCATCGGAGTTGTCATTTGGGTTTTGGAATGGTCGTAGCACCGATGCCCGGCCTGAATCCGCATCGGCGACAACCCAGTGCTGTGGCGAGGAGCAGGCGGACAACAGGCCACAAATCATCTCAAGCATTTAACGCGCTTCGGATTCCAGCCCGTAATCACTGATCTTCTTGTGCAGGGTATTGCGATTAATCCCAAGTCGTGTGGCAGCCTTGGTCTGAGTTCCCTGGCAGGTCTTCAAGACCTGCAGAATGAGTTCTCGCTCGACCAGAGAAACAACGCGTTCGTGGACATCGAGCGATTCTTCACCTGCTTCCAGCAATCCCAAGGTGACAAGCTCACTGCAAAGCGTTTTCAAGCCACCAGACCGCGAACGGCTGAGACGGATCGGGGCCAAGCCGCGGACGTGGGGCGGAAAGAGCGACAGGCTCATCGTGTCGCCTGTACTCAAGACGGTGGCGCGTTCGACGTAATTTTGAAGCTCGCGAACATTGCCTGGCCACGCGTAAGTTCTCAGCATGGCAATCACATCCTCGCCCAGTTTCGGGCTGGGGCGATTGTTCGCCAAGGCATATTTCTTGGCGAAAAACTGCACGAGAGGCCCGATGTCTTCTGGTCGCTCGCGAAGTGGCGGCAGATAAATCGGGACAACATTCAACCGGTAGTACAAGTCCTCGCGAAACCGCCCGGCGTCAATTTCATCAAGCAGATCGCGGTTGGTTGCGGCAACAATCCGGCAGTCGACGCGAATTGTCTTCGTATCGCCGACTCGCTCGAATTCCTGCTCCTGAAGAACTCGCAGCAGTTTGACCTGCAGCGTATAGCTCATCGAATTGATTTCATCGAGGAAGATTGTCCCGCCGTGAGCGGCTTCAAAGCGACCGGTCCGGTTTTCGTGAGCGCTGGTGAAGGCCCCCTTCACATGGCCGAATAACTCACTTTCCAGCAAACTTTCACTGAGTGCACCGCAATTCACTCGAATAAACGGCCCAGTGGCCCGGGGGCTCAATTCGTGAATCCCACGAGCAACAAGTTCCTTGCCGGTTCCCGTCTCGCCCAAAAGCAGTACTGTCGCAGCTGTCGCGGCAACCTGCTGGGTCAGGCGATACACTTCCTGCATGGCAGGGCCATCCCCGATCATTCCGCTCAAAATGGGTGCATCCCGTCGGCCCGATGCAGTGAACTCTCGCTCGGCCATTTCAGAATCTCCTCCCTCCCCAGTGAAGGCCTCGTTGCCCACACCGCCAAGAATGCATGTATTTTATGCATTCTAGCCCGTCGTGGCTGCGCGCAGCAAGATGTCGACGATGACTTTTTGCGGGATCTCCAGGAATTCATGGTGGCGAGCCGATCGCGTGCATTCTTCGCGCGCATTTATGCATAACTACCGTGCATTTCTTTCAATTTGCAATGCCGAAACTACGCCGGTAACCTGATTCGTTGGACACTCCTGTGAAATCACAAGCCATTCTCTGGAGCTTGATTCGGTTTCAAAACTGAAACTTGCTGCGGTCCTGGCAGGTATCATCTGATAGATTTCCTCAGTCGATGGCGTTGCATGAGTCTGGGGATTTGCTGTTGGAGGATCTTGCATGTCGCGATTGTCCAGCCCCATCACCCGAACCGTCTTACCATTGAGTGTGGTGTTGGGCATTTTTGCATTGGTCGCCGCAGCCGCACGAACAAACGTGTCGCGCGAGCGACCAGAAGCTGCCGGGCGCGTGACTGCTGAAGCGGACCCGATCGTGGGGCAGGTTGATCGCATTCTGGCTCAAAAATGGGCTGACGCCGGAATCACCCCCGCAAACCCTGCCGATGATCTGACAGTGCTGCGTCGGCTGTCTCAGGTTTTACATGGGACCGTTCCATCGCTTGAAGAGATTCGCCTGTTTGAATCGGATCTTCAGCCCAAGCGGATGGAGCGCTGGGTCGAGCGATTACTGAACGATCGCCGTTTCGCAGATTACTTTGCGCGCCGCATGGCACGAGTCTTCGTCGGGGCCGACGACGGGCAGTTTCTGGTATTTCGCCGGGATCGATTCTGGGCATGGCTCACGGAGCAATTGCATAACAATCGTCCGTACGACGAAGTCGTCCGCGAGATGATTGCGGACCGCGGCCTGTGGACCGGCGTTCCCCAGGTCAACTTCATCACGGCGGCTGTTCATGAGAAGGACATTGACGTTAACAAGCTGGCGAGTCGGACCGTGCGAGCATTTCTGGGGCAGAGAATTGATTGTGCCCAGTGCCATGATCATCCGTTCGCAGACTGGAAACAGAGCCAGTTCGAAGGAATTGCCGCCTGCTATCACCGCGTCAGCATTTCGCCTGTCGGGGTCGAAGACAATCAGAAGGACCCCTACAAAGTCCAGGATCGCAAGACACTCAAGGACCGGGAAATCGCTCCTTCTGTTCCGTTTTACCCAGAGTTGTTCCCCGAAGAAGGGACAGAACGGCAGCGACTGGCGACCTGGGTCACTCATCCGGAAAATCGCCGGTTTGAACGAGCGACGGTCAATCGCATCTGGGGATTGATGTTTGGAAAGCCGTGGGTTGATCCGGTCGATGATCTCCCAAACCCGGAAAAAGATGGACGGCAAGCCACAGACATGCTCGATGTGCTGGGGGCCGATTTCCGCGAACACCACTGCGATTTGAAGCGACTGATCGCCACGATTGCCGCAAGTCATGCATTCCGATTGACATCAGAGCATCCGCTGCTGGAATCTGAATCGCACGCAGAAAGCGTCGAACAGAACTGGGCTGCGTTCCCGCTGACTCGACTGCGACCTGAACAGGTGATCGGCGCGATGCTGCAAGCGTCGTCGATCAAGACAATCGATCAGAATTCGCATTGGGTGCGGCGGGCGTTTCGGTTTTTCCAGGAACTGAATTTCGTCAAAGAATATGGTGACCTTGGGGAATCTGAACTCGGTGAGCATTCGGGGACAATTCCTCAGGCACTTTTGCGAATGAATGGTGAATTTGCCAAAGATCGATCTGAAGGAAACCCGTTCAGTGCGCCTGGGCGAATCGCAGGGATGTCACCGACCGATGAGGGGTGCCTGGACCTTTGTTTCCTGGTCTGCTTGACTCGCTATCCGACAGGCGATGAGCGACTGCAGATTCAGCCGCAACTGGAAGGAAAGCGTGGAGATGCTCGCAAAAATGCCGTCGAGGACATCTTCTGGACGCTGTACAACTCCGCCGAATTCAACTGGGGGCATTAGTAGATCATGACCTCACACTTTTCTCGTCGTGACTTCCTTCGATTCTCCGCTGCCTCACTCGGCCTTTCGTTTGCTCTGCCGGCACTCGACCTGCGGGCGGCAAATGACCGTGGAACCGACCGCAAGAAATCACTGTTAACCATCTGGTTGTCGGGGGGGCCGAGTCAACTGGAGACATGGGATCCTCATCCCGATTCGGAAATCAGTGGCGAAAACGGGGTCTCTGCCATTCGGACGACGATTCCGGACGCAATGATCGCCGACTTGTATCCGCAGACGGCCGAGCAGTTGCATCATGTCTCGATCATACGCTCCCTGGTCTCGAAAGAAGGGGATCATGAGCGTGGTGCCTACATGCTTCACACGGGCTACCAGCCGATTCAGAGTGCAGGACTCGTTCACCCCAGCCTTGGTTCGATCGCGGCCTTCGAACTTCCAGACAACATGGTGGAGATCCCGCAATTCGTTGCTCTCGGATCAACACCATTCCCTCCCCGCGGCGGTTTTCTGGGTGACAAGTTTGATGCGTATCGTGTGTTCAATCCCGGCCAGAATGGACAGAACCTGCGTCCCAATGTTGATGCTGACCGCCAGCAACGGCGACTTCAAAATCTCGACGTTGTCTCACAGTCCTTCCGCCGTGGACGAAGTGCTCGGGTTGATCAGACTCTGCATCAGCATACAGTCAATGCCGCTTTGCGCATGATGACATCCGATCAACTCAAAGCGTTCAAAGTCGACGAAGAACCTGCTGCCATTCGCGATGCTTATGGTCGCCAATCGTTCGGAACCGGATGCCTTGTGGCCCGGCGTCTGCTGGAAGTTGGCGTCCGTTCCATTGAAGTGAGCCTGGATGGATTCGACTCGCATGCCAACAATATGCTGGCACATACCAACCGCGCGAGGGAACTTGATCCGGCTCTGGCAACATTGTTCAAAGATCTCGCCGATCGCGATCTGTTGCAATCAACGGTCGTACTGGTGACAGGTGAGTTTGGCCGTACTCCCAAGATCAACCCACTGGGCGGTCGCGATCACTGGCCAACAGGCTTTTCCTGTCTACTCGGCGGGGGAGGAATTCGGAGTGGTGCCGTAATCGGCTCCACGGACCCCACGGGGAAGAGTGCGACGCCAGAGACACCGATCGAGATCAAGGATCTGCACGCAACCATCTTGCATTCGCTGGGAATTGATTATACGCGAGAAATCATCACGCCAATTGCCAGGCCAATGAAGTACAGCGAAGGGGCTCCGATTAAGCAATTGTTGTGACATGGTTCCCACGAAAAGTCAGGATCACTGTTGCGATTCATTGAGCCGCAACCGGCGATAACCAACAATTGTGATCGCAGCCAGTCCGACGTCGACTTTAACGGTTGTAACGGGAGATTCGATTTTCCGTCCTCTGAGGGGCTCATCGGTCGATGATCAGTTGAGCGACCGCAATACCATGGAGAGGACGATGTTTTGGAGTTGCATTCGAGAATCCGTCGCCTGGCTGCATGATTTTCGCCAGCGTCGGCGCGTCTCGAAATGGACGCGCGAGCAACTCGAAAAGGATCATTCACGTCGATTTCGCGAGTTGGTTCGGTTCGCCGCACGAAAGTCTCCCTATTACGAAGAGTTGCTTGCCACGCATGGGCTTTCACCTGACAGGGTGACGCTTGAACAGATCCCGCCCCTGACGAAACAGGCGCTCATCGCGAACTTCGATCGCATTGTCACTGATCCGGCGATTTCCACCGATCGGATTCGGGAATTCCTCGCCAGAGAACCCGATCCTTCGCGTCTGCTTGACAACAAATACTATGTCATTCGAACGTCGGGGACATCTGGCGTTCCGGCATATACGGCCTTCTCCGTGCGCGAGTGGATTCGCGGATGCAGTCTGCAGATACGGTACCTCCCTGGGTTACAATGGCGCCGCCGACTGGCATTCATCGGTGCGAAGGGAGATCACTACGCGGGGGTGAGTCTGACGCTGACCGGCGAGCGTGGCATTAATCGACTGTTCAATGATTGCCGGGCCTACGATCACAATCTTCTGGCGGATGTGCTGGTCGAAGAGTTGAACAAGTTTCAACCGCACGTTCTAACGGCATATGCCAATATTCATCCCTCGCTCATGCAGCAGGCCATTCGCGGCCGTTTGAAGATCCACCCCAGGCTTGTCGTCAGTTCGGGCGAACCGCTCAGGCCACAGCTTCGGACGAAACTTCAGGACACGTACAACACCAGCATCGTCGACTTGTATTGTGCCCGCGAAACACTATTGATCGGCAGTGGAACAACCGACGATGGGCTGATGCTTCATGAGGATGATACGCTGGTGGAAGTTGCGCAGGACCATTGGCTGGCAACAAACCTGTTCAATCGTACCGTTCCATTGATTCGATACCGCGTCAATGATGTTCTGGAATTGAAAGAGCCGCCACAATCCACGACCCCGTTCCGGTGGATCAAGGCTATTGCCGGCCGTAATGAGTTGCCGTTTGAACTCGTCAATAACGACGGTGATCTGGAACCAATCAGTCAGATGAGCCTCCTCTACCTGCCCGTCCCACCTCTCCATGGGTTGCAGTTGGTCATCCATGACTCGCAGAACATCGAATTTCGAATTGTGACGTCGGATCAGAGACTTCCATTCCAGCGAGAATCACTGTTGCGTGACGTCCGGCACGCGATCCAAAACTGGCTGGTTGGCAAACGCATGGATCGGAATGTTCGATTCGAAGTGAAGGCCGTAGACCAGTTGGCAATTGACCCGAAAAATGGAAAAGCGAAATTGATCATACGCAACACTTCGGAAAAGTTTCGCATCCGCGCTGCGTAGGCCTACCTGACTCAGTCTTGCTGATACAACTGCCAAGCCCACCATCCGAAACTGCCGGCAGCGATACCCATCGCCGCAATTTCCAGATGCTGCTTGAGTAGCGTGTCGTACAACCCGTGCAGGATCATCGCGATACCAAGGTAGAATACGACAAACGACAACAGCGCGTCCCATCCGGCGTCTGCATGTCCCGGAAGATAGTCCTGATTGTTGTACATCAGCAGCGCTACAGACGATGCCCAGACCGCATGCAGTGTGACACACGACGCAAATCGAACGAGGTACGTCAATCCGCCGGAAAATCCGTTGTAATAGTCGGCCGAATACATGATTCCTTCGGAAACGCCGAAACCGATCCCGCTGGCCAATCCCAGTACGCATGCCGTTCGCCAGTTCACGTCACGATTCGCGGCCAGATAGAACGCGACCGGTAGCGCTTTGCACAATTCCTCGCACAGCCCGACTCCACAGGTAAAACCGAGGAAACTCAGAGCAAATCCCGTTTCTCCATCCGTTGCGCAGCGGTAGGAAAATCCGATGAACTTCACCAGATAAAACAACAGTCCAACGATTCCGCGCACGCGCCGCAGATGAATTCCCTGAGTGAATTCTGCGACGTATTGGAATCCGAGCAATAACACAATCCCGACAGTTCCCGTGATCACGCCATACAGCAGCAGTTTTCCCGGCGCCACGTTGGCCCCCGGAAACATCACCAGTATCAGCCCCAGAAACGCACCTGCGGAAAGCAACGCATACACCCAGTGTACAAATGTCTTGCGAGCCAGATGGGCTCCCGGAATTCGTCCGTCGGGGAGTGACGCGACAAATTCATTGAATTGGTCGCGGGATTCCAATGCGACCAACCTGTCGAGGATAGTCGGATCTTTCTCGACAAGCGGTTGCAGCCGGTCGATGAACGGGGGCATCGGAATGAAGATCGAAATTGCCAGCGGAAGCATTCCCACGAGCAATATCCAATGCCAATATCCCAGACCTCCTGACGTGGATAGCGGCAACGCTCGTGACGTCCTTTTGCGCCCTGAGGATGATCTGGACGATTCTTCAACTCCCGCGCTGGATACAAAAGCCAGATCCGGGTCGGATCGCTTTTTCGGCTTCTTGCGGGGAGCGACGGGAAGAGTCGGCAGGTTATCGACGTTATCAAACTCGCCTTCGGATTTTGACACGTCCCTGTTGTCCAACGGTTCGGACCAGTCGAATTCAGGGTCAGCCTCAGGACGAGCTTTACGAGTGGACTGCGGTTCAGGATCAGCAAAGAAATCGTCATCCAGTTCCGGGCGTGCCATCGCAGGGACTTGCACCACTTCCTGACACGCCGGACACCGGACTCGTTTTCCCGCCAGTTTTTCGGGAGCCTTCAGTGTCTTCTGGCATTGCTGGCATGTCACCTTGATTGGCATGGACTGTTCCAGAAGATTTTGGTCAGTAACCGGTGATCAGATTCTGCGTTTTTGAATTTCGCCCTGGTGTCCTGTCAGGTCTTGGATGGGAGGAGGCCGAGGTCAGACCACGCCTTCACGAAAAACTGGGGCTTTCTTCGCAAAGCCCCAGCCCGGCCACTCAAACAACTGCAAGATATGACCTGAAAACGTACGCGATTTGATTTCAGTGCTGGAACAGAAACTCTTTCGAAGTCAGGACGCTCCAGAACAGATCTTCGATGACCTGGCGTCGTTCCGCATCGGGCGTTGCGTTCAGAATCGCGGACAATCGCTGCTGTTCGCCTTCTGTTGGATGACGTGACAGCGCCGACAGATAGACGGAGTCAATGATCTCATTGGCGTTGGTGTTCTCGGCCAGTCGGGTCACTCGCCCTTCTTTCGCTTCGATCTTTTCCTGGATCGTTTTGCCGTTGGTGAGATGCAGCACTTGAGTCATACTCGGTTCGTCCGATCGTTCGCAGGTGCAGGTCAGCAATCGCTCCGGACGACCAAACGTATCAAGAAAATAGGACCCGACACTCGCATCCGGCAGTTGGATCGCCCGTGTTCCGGCAGGCTGATCCTTGAACGTCGTGGGTACGGCTGTCACCTGAGATATCGCGTCGAGCAACACTTCTGCCTTCATCCGCCGTGGGTATGAGTGCGCGTAGAATCGCTGATCGGCCGCGTTCTCTTTCAGGATTTCATGGGATCTCTGATACGTTTCCGATTGCAGGATTGTCCGCATCAACCATTTCAAATCGTACTTGTTTCGAACCAGTTCCTGTGCCAGTCGATGGAACAGCTTGTCATTGCTGGCGGGGTTCGTCAGCCGAATATCGTCGACCCCTTCGACCAGTCCCTTGCCGAGGTAATTGGCCCAGACTCGATTGACGATCGCTTTGGCGAAGTAAGGGTTTTCCGGGGCCGTCAGCCAGCGGGCAAGATGTTCGCGTCTGTCTGCGGCCGAATCAAACGATATGGCCTGACCGTCCAATGGCTTGGGAGGACGAGGCCGTCCGGTTCGTGGCTGCAGAACTTCACCTTGATCGTCGACAAAGATAATCCGATTGCCATCGCCGTTCCGGAAGTCGCCACCCCATCCCTTGCCGCGCACTCGCGCGAACAAGCTGACCATTCCATAGTAATCGTCGTTGGTCCACTTCTCGTTGGGATGATCGTGGCAATGAGCGCATTGAATCGACATCCCCAGAAATGCCATCGACGTCGTTTCGACCATGTCCTGCGGATCTTGATGGAGTGCGTAAAAGTTTGCCGCACCGTTCTCAAATGTGCTTCCCTTGGCCAGCATCACACCGCGAGCAAACTCATCCCACGGAACGTTGTTGGCAACTCGTTCGCGAATCCATTGGTAATAGGATTTGATGGCCTGGGGACGCAGGCGGCTACCCGTCAGTAGCAGCAGATCCGACCACTGATAGGCCCAGTAGTCGACAAACTCGGGGCGAGACAGCAGTTGCTCGATCAGTTTCTGCCGTTTGTCGGCATCCGCGTCTTCAAGAAAGGCCTTGGCTTCATCGACGGTTGGCAACAGGCCAATCGTGTCGAGATAGACCCGACGCAGGAATTCACTGTCACTCGAACGAGGCGAGGGTGGAATATTCAAGGCTGCCAACTTTTCGAGAACCAGGTCATCGATGAAGTTGGCTCGCTTCGCATTCGCAAAGACTTCTGGAGCGACTTGCTGAACATACGGAACAGTAACCGTCGCCGTCGTGTTTTGGGCGAGGTACCAAGCGACCACTGCACCTTCACCGCTGCCATTGACCTTCACCAGTCCTCGATCATCGACGGTACAGACTGTGTGATTGGTCGAGGTGAACTTGGCCCAGCGAGTCACGTCTTCCATCCGACCATTCGCAAAGTGGGCTCGCACGATCATCTGCTGTTCGATCCCGGCGAGCAGTCGCGATGCTTCCGGCAGAATCTCCAGCCGCGTGATTCGTGAATCGTCAGCGGTCGGTTCTGCCTGTCCCTGTGCGATCCATTCGGCGATGACTTTGTATTCGAGAGAATCTTCCGCAAATCGAACGCCCCCTTTATGAGGGATCGCGCCGGTGGGCTTCGTCAGGATCAGGCTGCGCCCCGGATCATCTGCGACGACGCGGCGACCACGTGATTGCCGTGTAATCGCGAAGAAGTCAGCTTCAGGATCATAGCCGCGCAGCGACAGCTTAAAGCCGTTCTTGCCCGCCGACGCTCCGTGGCACGCCCCGGAATTGCAGCCGGTTTTGGATAACACAGATTGGACATGGTTTCGGAATGACCAGCGGTGAGGAACCTCGAAGTGCTCCACGATGACGCGAGTCGTAGCGGTCTGCCCCTTCGACATTACCGTGATGACGGCATCCCCGTTTCCGACAGGAACGACCTGTCCGTCGACAACCCGGACGACCTTCTCATTGCTCGAAGCGTATGTCACGTCTCGAACCGGGCCAGTCACCAGTGGACCTTCGGTCGACTCAACCAGCAGCCCCTGCCGGGCTTCAGGCCCCGTCAAGTTGATGGATTGCGGTAATACCATCAGCTCTGCAGCCGGTGCAAAACAAGGAGAAAGCAGTAGACAGACAGACGCCAGACATCGCAGTGATTTCATGAGGATTTCCAGAGAGATGCCGATTTGCAGGCATCTGTCGTCGACAAATTCTTATCCCGGCACGTTCATTAAAACAGGCGTAACACGATGACCTGACAGCAGGGCTAGCTGAACAATTCCAGAATCGGCTTCATTCCCGAATCTGTCAGCGGGAACGGTCGCCCCGCCGGGCCTGGCAGATGATCTTCCACATTGAAGCCAAGGCTGTGGTAAATCGTCGCGACGACCTCGGGTGGTGTCACAGGCCTCTCAGCGGGATAGCCGCC
>JBAWWJ010000071.1:0-31523 GCA_037146815.1 Planctomycetota bacterium | reverse complement strand
ACCGACACCACCGCCGGTCACCCCCAGCATCAGCAAGGATGGCCCCCCGCTGACACTGTAATTATTGCCACCCCCGCCCGTGTTGCCATCGTTTCCATAGGTGGAAAAATTCCAGCCGAAGTCTGATGGACAAAGGAACGCGGGGATTTTGGTCGCTTTCAGTGTGGCGTTGCTCCCACCCCAGAACGACTGTGTAAAGTCGATCTGGTTATAGATTGGTGACTGATCCATGTAAGGCAAAAGCATTACGTGGCCGGAAAACCCCTGCCAACCCGTCGTTGACGTCGTATTCGACGAATAGTTGGCTCGCTGGAAACAGCGAAACGTATTTTCGTAGTTGTGCATTGCCAACCCGAATTGCTTCAGATTGTTCTTACACTGTGCACGTCGTGCCGCCTCACGTGCCTGTTGTACGGCGGGGAGCAGCAATGCGATCAGCACGGCAATGATTGCGATGACAACCAGTAGCTCGATGAGCGTGAAGGCAGAATGGCGACGTCGAATGAGGCGCATGTGACATCCTTCTGGAGAGAGCACGAATGAAAACGTCCAAGAAAGCTAATATTTCGTCGATTCGCAAGGCCTGATATGAGGGGAAAATGCAGTTCTTTTAAGATCGAGAATTGTCTATGTCCGATAAAGCATCGCCATGGCAACCTGATGTGCGTTTTCACTGCACCACCCATGTTTGGTCTGCGGTTGCCGATGGTGATACAATCCGACAGATGTTGAGGTCCCGTTGATCACATACGTTCAAAGGGGACGCATGAGGGATCATGGGACTTCAACAGGCTGACGCTCACAAAGGAAGTTCGATGGCAGCCACCGGAATACCTGAAGTCGGAACAAGAGCTCCTGCGTTTGATTTGTCGGCCTATCCTGAAGGGCAATTCAAGCTTAGTCAGTTCAAGGGGAAGCAAAACGTCGTCCTCTATTTTTATCCCCGTGATGACACCCCCGGTTGTACGACCGAAGCCTGCGGGTTTCGTGACAACTTCAAACAGTTTCAGTCTGCCGACACTGTGGTGCTGGGAGTGAGTGCTGATTCCGTCAAATCGCACGAGAAGTTTGCGACGAAATTCTCGCTTCCGTTCCCGCTGCTCGTCGATGAATCGCATGAGCTGGCAGAGAAATACGGGGTCTGGGTCGAGAAGAACATGTACGGCAAGAAGTCGATGGGGATTCAGCGAGCGACGTTTCTGATCGACAAGTCCGGCAAAATCGCCGCGGCCTGGCCCAAGGTCAAGGTTGATGGGCACGTTGAAGAGGTCGCCGCCAGGCTAGCGGAATTGGTGTAGAGAGAACTGCCGAGGCAACTGGATATTGGGAAGCACTCGGGCACCGCTGAACTCACAACCTCATTGACATCCCCCAAAAGTCGGATCAATCCGTTATACGCTCACGGCTGATCGCCTGATTCGGCGTCCGCCACGTGCGCGGCTGATACCGCTCTGATTGGGGTAAACGCCCCGACCTTTTCGAATTCGTTGAGAACCACTAACCAGCGCTGGTGGCCTGGCGGGTACGGCCCACACAATTCGGGTGGCCGTTGCTGCAACAGCTCGATGATCCCTCGTGTAATCCCATACGTCCCCCCGGAACGACCTACGTTGCCGGTCACTCGGTCCACAGTAATGGGAAAATAAGGTTTTTTCATGGCGCGAGCCGATCGTTTTTCGGGTTCGATGGGTTGCCAACGGATCACCCATCCCCATTCGTACTCGTCGCACAATTCATCGACGACAGCGATGGCCGTGCCCATCTCCTCTTCGTAGTACGCGAAACTATTTTCCGCCGCGAGCCGCTTGGCCTCCGCGAAGTCGATCTTCGACGGCAATCGGGCCGGGGTCGGGTCGGCCGCCTTGGCCGGCAGCAATTCGGACAGCGTCAGCCCGTGGAGTTCCAGCCCTTCCGGGTTCGCAGTCACTTCGAGCAATGCTCCCGCGGCAACGCTGATCGCTGCATTGCGGTGGGCAGCGTAAACGAGTGCAATCCCATTGTGAGTGACCACCCACAAGTTTTCGATCTGCCGAAGTTCAATAACTTCGCGTTTCACCGACGACTCCACTAAACGACCACAATCACTCGGGGGCTAGACATAGTTTCTCGCACGGTCAAGATGCAATTGAATTTCTGCATACTCAGAATGCCCGTTACACAAGTTACCAATGATTTCAAAGACTTCGACTTGAATCCGGCTCCCTTTCTTGAGGAATGCCGCATCGTCATCGTCGTCGATTTTTCCAAAGCACAATCGACCAAGGAATCGATCGAAGAAGAAGTGGAAAACACGACCTGTCTTGTCAATAAGATCCAAATAGAACGTGCAATGAGGTTGGGGATCTCGGTGTCTGCCGAAGCCAGAGACGCGAAAAGGGAGTTCCGGCTGAACCGGCCACTCACTGACTTCGGCGAATCCGGGGATCTGGCTTTTCACGAATATGCTCGAAAAAGGCAAACATCGGCGGTAATGGGGCAGCCGTCAAAAACTACGACTTCCGAACCCACTTCATCGGCAAACTGTTCACGGATTTGCTCGACAATCTGTTGTCTTGGCGGAGTGTAATCTAAGCACGTCCCATCTCAAATCCGCATACGCGGCACGAAAAGCGCCATGAACGCGAAGGAAAATTACAGTGGTGGCATGATCTTGCCACCTCTCGATTGACCTGGATAGTCGTGGTTCGCTCCGCGAATCAACGCTTCTTGGTTGACAGACTCCTGAGGACGAGGCGAATCTTCAAGTTGCCATAAGAAAATGCGGCGTTGGTTCGCTCAGAGAACCACGACGATCTCTCCAGGCAGATTCTCTCGCCTTACCTAACGAATCACCCGATAATCCGACTTTCTTTGGAATTCTGCGACACGGACGAGCGTCGAACGGGTAATTCTCTTTCAGTTGATTCGTCATCCATTCGCGAGATTGCTCACTTGTTGGACGAGCACGACCAATCGTCCGTGATCTGCGGTTTGCAGGCCGGCGACCGAAACGCGTGGACTGCGCTGTACAAAGGCTACAGTGCAGACGTCTGGCGTTACGTCGCTCAACTGATTGGACCTGACACCGCTGATGTGGCCGATGTTGTTCAGGAGACATTTCTTGCGGCAGCAGCCTCAGCCCGAAAGTTTGACATCAGTCAGGGGTCACTCTGGGGTTGGCTGGCGGGTATCGCCCATCATCGAGTTTCTCGTTACTGGCGGCAGATCAATAAAGTGGCTCGGTTGCAGGCGCTGGCAGAAGCTCACGCGGGTGAACTCCATCGGTGGCTCGACGAGTCCCAGACAGAGTCAATTTCCACCGATCAGAGGGAACTGGCGGAGTTGGTTCGTGGCATTTTGGCAGAACTTCCTGCGGACTATGCCGCGCTGCTTTCGGCCAAGTATCTGGACGAACTGAGCTTCGACGAAATGTCCCGGCAATGGGGGCAATCCGTCGACGCTTTGAAGTCAAAGCTGGCACGCGCCCGGCGCGAGTTCCGCAGGAAAGCGGCGAAGACGATTGAGGCTGAAGCATGACCAAGTCTGATGACTCCACTCACGACGAAGACGATCCACGGCTGAAGGCCGTGCTGCGCACCGTCGTGCCCGATGCACCGAAACTGGATGCCGCGTTGCTGGATGCGATTGAGCAACAGGTGACTCGCGCGTTTGCAGCGGCCGATGGATCACAAGAAACAGATGCTGGCGAAAAAACTGAGAGTGAATTACGGAACTCGGCACGTTCCCCAAATTCCTCGCCTGCGAATGTTACGACTACAACGAACGCCACGACAACAATGAATTCAACGCGGAGTCGTCAGATGTTTACACTTGCGTTTCGTGGGCTATGCCTCGCTTCGGCCATGGCGGCGATGTTGGTGGCCTGGCTGGCTCCGATCAATCAGAACGGGGTTTCCCACGCCGCCACGTTCTCTGACGTGATCGACAACGTGCGTAGTGCCAGTTCGCTCCATTTGCAGGTTGTCCGCGACGGGCAGACGGCTGAAGTCTGGGTTCGTGCACCGGGCCTGATCCGCCGTGAGCAGTCCGCTCAGCGTTACGAAATCGCTGCTGGTTCGCGACTCTGGCGGATCGACGAAGAGTCCAATACCTCTCACGAAACAGACTCGCCGTGGTTTCAGTCATCCGATCGACAAGTCGATCTCGTCGCACTTCTCGACCTCGGCATCACCGATGTGACTCCCCTGCTGAATTCACGGCCGACCGACCGGGCTCAATTCGAAGGACGCGACTGCCTTGTCTATCGGGCGCAAGTTCAGACCGCGGCCGAACGTATCGAACTGCAGGGATTTGTCGATGCGAAGACACTTCAACTTGCGGGACTGCGTGCCAGGCGAGGCCCGAATGTTCTGCTGGCCGAGATGCGTTTGATCGCGATGAACGAAGCTGTTGCCGACGACAAGTTTGTCGTCGCAAAGTCCCTTACCGAAGATGGACGGATTGGCAAAGTGAGTGATTCCCAGGGAATCGCCGTCATCCGGCCAATGCTCGCAAAGCGATGGACACCACTTGGCCCGGGCCTGCTGCTCAAGCCGGGGGACTGGTTGCGAACCGAACTGCGCGGGGCCAACGGACTCAAAGTGACCTTATCATCCGATGTCGAACTGACATTGGGCCCCGGTTCACTCGTCGAGTGCATTTCACCGACCCAGGCGCGACTGCACACAGGCGAAGTCCAGGTGAATTACCCGGAACGAAAAGTGGTCGAAGAAAGCGTCCCCTTCTTCACGCTTCTGGCACCACGCGATGGCAAGCGAGTCTTCAAGAACGGGGAAAAGAAACTTGTTCGCTTCGACCGTGAGGAAAAGCTTGTTGACGTTGCCCAGACGCCAGTCTGGCTGGCCGGTTTTGAAGGGACATCGAACAACGAATCACTGGGTTCGTTGATCGTCAAGCTTCCGGACGGTCGTAACGAACCGCTGACAGTCGGATACCATAAAGTCTCGGTCGAGATCCGCGACCAGATTGCGCGAACAACCATTGAAGAATCGTTTGTGAATCACACGCCATCTCGACTGGAAGGGGTGTTTCATTTTCCATTGCCGCAGGATGCCTCCATCAGCGGATTCGGCATGTGGATCGGCAATGATCTGGTCGAAGCAGACATCGTCGAAAAACAACGCGCTCGTGAAATCTACGAGACGATCCTGCGAGAAAAACGCGATCCCGGACTGCTGGAATGGACTGCTGGAAACCTGTTCAAAGCACGTGTTTTCCCGATCGAAGCTCATTCCGAAAAGCGAGTCAAAATTGTCTACACACAAGTTCTGCCGTTACGAGCCAACCGGTATCGCTACAGTTACGGCCTTCGCAGCGACCTGCTCCGTACGAAGCCACTGCGTGAACTGGCACTGACCGTCACCGTAAATTCGGCACTCCCGTTGAAAGGGGTGAACTGCCCGACTCATACGGTGCGAACTCAACAGACCGCTCACTCGGCACAGGTCGAATTCGCGGCACAGGAATATTCGCCAAACCGCGATTTTGAAGTGGTCTGCGAGATCGATACGAAGCAGTCGGACGCGGTCGTCATTCCGCATCGACGAGGCGACGACGGTTACCTGCTGATCCAATTGACTCCTCCCGGCCCCGAGGGGAACTGGCAACGTGAATTGCTGCCGGATGGCAAACCACTCAACATCGTACTTCTGTGCGACACGTCTGCTTCGATGGATTCTGAAAAGAGGAAGCAACAGGCCGAGTTCGTTGCAACGGTCCTGTCGTCGCTGGGGGCCGACGACCGCTTCCTGCTCGGCGCGATCGACGTCGGAACCAGTTGGGCTTTCCCGGAACCATCGGCTCCGTCAGCCGAGAACATTGCAGCGGCTAAAGACTTCCTCGATAAGCGAGCTTCGCTGGGCTGGACAAACCTCGACCGAGGCCTTGCGGATGTCGTCAAAATGTCGCCAACGGATGGACAGGTGATCTACATTGGTGACGGTATCGTCTCTGCAGGCGACACCGATCCCGCACGATTTGTGAAACGCCTGGCAGCACTCGTGGGGCAGGGGGGTAACTCACCAAATACATCGCACCGATCATTCCATGCCGTGGGTGTTGGCAATATCAGCGAGTCGACCGTCCTCAAGGGGATCGCGTCGGTCGGTAGTGGCTCGGTCCGCATCATCGGAGGTGAGCAGACAGCAGTCGTTGTTGCGAAGGAGTTGCTGAACGAGATCGCTCAACCGGGCCTGCGCGATATCAACGTTGAATTCCGCGGATTGAAAGTCGCCGCGGTCTATCCCGAGCGACTGCCGAATGTCGCCGCGGGGACTCAGCAAATTCTCGTCGGCCGGTACCTGCCTGAGGGGAAAGACCAGGTCGGGGAGATCATTGTCACAGGTAAACGGGGCACGGAAGCCGTCCGTTATGCCGCCAAGATCAATTTCAAAGAGGCTGAAGAAGGAAACTCGTTCATTCCGCGATTGTGGGCACGAGGCCACCTGGATCATCTGCTGGCACAGGGCCAGGCAGCATCCGTGAAAGACGAGATCATCGGATTGTCGGAGCAGTTCCACATCATCACACCGTTGACATCACTGCTGGTCCTTGAAACGGATGCGGATCGGGAGCGGTTTGGTGTGAAGCGTCGATACGAAATGCGCGATGGCGAGCGGTTCTTTGCCGAAGGTCGCAATCATGCTGACTTTGAACTCGTCCAACAGCAAATGAAGCGAGCCGGGGATTGGCGACAGGGCATCCGTCGCCAGATCCTGAAAAACCTGGCGGGACTTGGCCGCAATCCGCAACTGTTCCGGGAGCAACTGGAAGAAGCTCGGCGAGCCAGCGGTCGTGAAGACATGCTTCGGAGCGACAGCGGGCCATATGCCGTTACGCTGGCATCGGCCATGGCACCTGCGTCTGGTCGACTGGGTGGGTTCGCAGGCGGCTCTGGCGGCGACCTCTTTTTTGCCACTAGCGACTTCGACGGAGATCATATGGAATTCGGGGCAAAAATGTATATCTCTGATTCTCGTGCAAAAACCAGCGGGGATCGTCTCGATTCTGTCTCGGAAATCGATGAAAGCAGAGGCTTTGGATTCGGACGGCAGGATGAAGAATCTGACCGCAAAGAGCTGGGTGAGGGGTTCAAGAGGTTGAAGGACTCGATCGAGGAATTTGCTGTCGAAGAGCTGGCTGTCGACAAGTTCGAAAACCGACGCCAATTGTGGGATGAAAGTGGACTCATCGATAATGAACTACACAAGTCCAGGCCCTATTCCTTCCGAGGAGGCAGATCAATTCATGGAAACGCCATGCCATCGGAACCATTCCAATCACTCGCCGGTGGTTTGATGTTCAAAGCGAAGGGACAGAAGTCAGCAAGTTTGGGCCGCTACTACGCGGGCCAACAGCCTGACACCACGACTTGGTTGAACAATCTTTTCCCGACACTGCCGCCTCGACCGGGAAACCCTGCCCCTGCACTTCCTGATCCAGAGGGGTGGTCTCCCGAAGCGATCGCGCTGTCGCGAAGTCTGCTGCGGGTTGAACCACTCAGCAAAATTTCTGGTGGTCTGGAATTGAAGCGAACGGTCGATTCATTCGATTCCCGTTGGAAGCGACAATCCGCTCATAACACGGATCTTGTTCTCTACTCACCGACCAATTGGCTCACCCGGACGTTAGATGCCGATGAGCAGACCGTCATTCACTTTGCCACTCCTCAGGATCGTGGCGCATTTTCGCTGGCGTTGTTGCTGGGGCGAGTCCGGGCATCGGCCCCAAGCGAACTGACACCGGGTGTGCTTGGATTCAATGACTCATCCCTCGATGCGGTACATGTTTCATATCGTGGCTATCAGGCCAGGGTCGAGGCGGCGGGTGAGAATCGCGTCAAGCTGATCCTGTCTCAGAAGAATTCAACCTACGAACAGCATTTGCTGATCGATACAGTCCGGCACGTCGTGGTGAAGTACGAAGTGTGGAACGAAGGAAAAGTGACATCGACAACCACACTCGATGACTTCGTCGATGTGGCCGGAACGTGGTTGGCTCGACGCAAAATCGACGTTGATGGCAAAGGCCGTAAAACGAACGAGACGATTCTGGAGGTGAAGATCCTCACCGCTGAAGAATACACTGCACGGATGGCTGCTGAAATGGCTCCTCAATCGCTAGTTCAGTTCCAGCGACTGCCGTTTCCGAAGTTGTCGATCGCCCGACAAAAGGTCGCTGACGGAGCGGCAGGGTTTGATGACCGGATCACCATGATCATGCACTTCGCTTCACTTCAGCAGTGGGAAGAAGTGCTGAAGCAGATCGATGCAGTCGAGGCACAGGTCGCTGGTGATGCGGGAACCTTGAAGAAGCCGGGTGTCCGCTGGATTCGCACGGCTGCTCTGATCGCCATGCGACGCAACGAAGAAGCACGCCAGCGGCTTTTGAAAGAGGCCAGGACGCTCACCGCAGGCAAGCTGCAGGACGATGTCTATCTCGCCGATTTCATTCACAGTCAGGCGACCCAGGTGGGAACCGGATCGGAAACACTCGAATTGGTCACGTTGCTCAAACCCGTCTACGAGCGGCAACCGGAATCGACGAACGTGATGGAACGATGGCAGGAGCAATACAAGCAAGTTCTTGATGCTCTTGGTCGCACTGAAGAAGCTCTGGCACTGAAGAAGTCGATGACCGAGAAGTCACCGTGGCACGTTCACTGGCAACAGGATGTCGCCAATCGGTTGCGGAATGCCGGACGTTACGATGAAGCCGAGACATGGCTGAGAAAAGAAATCAGCCGCGATGTCGAACGGCACGACTACGAAGACGAAACACTGCGCACCACGCTGGCCGATTTGTTCCGTACACGAGGCCAGTGGGATCGACTGCTGGCTTTCACGACTGAATGGATTGCCAGGAATCCCGAATCGAATTCGTGGAGTTCCGCTTACGCTCAGCATCTCTCGACACTGATCTTCAATGATAAATTCGATGTGGCCAACGGACTCGTCGAGCAATGGCTCAAAGAATCCCGCGTTGATGGCAAGTTGACCGCTGCACAGAATTCCCGCCTGGAAACCGCGATCCGGTTCGCTCAGGGGACTGCCCATAACCTTTCGTTCCAGCGAGCGGATGAACGATGGGTCGGCATCCTGGCTGAGACTGTCCGGTTCTTTGTCCGGCATCCGCATCATGGTGAGATCGCGCAGCGGATCTTCAATCACCATTTCTTCCAGCAGAGTGACGGCTGTGACCGGCTACGAGGCGAATTCCTGCAAATTCTTCGCACGGATCTCGCGAATCTCACTCCCGCACAACTTAACTTTCTGGTCGGCAGTTCACTGAATGGACGACTGGAACTCGTCGAACCCATCAATGACCGCAAGCAGCTTCAGGCCCACGAAGTTCCGCTCGACATCTGGAAGAAAATCGCCGCTGAACTGCGTACGCGTTGGGCTAAGACAGAAGATTACCACGACCGTGACTCGCTCGGCACAACACTGAGTACGATCTACAGCAGCCGCTTCTATGACACAGAACTGTTGCCGTTCCTGCGTGAGCGGATCGCGACCGCACCTGCTGACTTGAAGCCCGGTTATCGCGACATCCTCTTCACCGATCTACTTGGCCGTGCCTGGACCGACGAAATTGAGCAGGAAGCGTTCCAGATCCTGCGGCAGTTGTCACGGGCTAGTGAGCCTGAGGCAACAATGATCGTTCAGCTTCCTGCTCTCCAGCGCCTGGTCGATGCGATGCTGGCCAATCGTGAAGCTCGGGCTGAGAAATTGCTCCGCGATGCAGGCGAGGTCAACAAACTGACACGTACCGAGCTTGCCAAAAATCGATCTGAGTCCCGTAAGGCAAACTACGCAGCCTTGCTGCTCCGCCTGGCAGCCGAAGCGGACAAGGAAGAAGCCACCAAGGGACCTCTCGCAGTATGGATGCGCATGGAACAGATGTGGCTCGACATTCAGCTTGAGCAGAACCTCGACAAGGCAGAAGAACGCTGCTGGACGCTGTTGGGCGAGGTTCCTCCAAAGCCAGACATTGTTGTTGATGAGGACGACGGAGAGCCAGGGATTGAAGACGCCAAATTTGATCCTCGCGCCGCCAGCTTGAAACATTTGAATGAGACTCTCGATAGCCTGCTCAAGCAACGAGCCTTGGCGACCGTGATGAATCTCGCCGCTCGACGTACGGCCACACCTGCCACGATCGAACGCGTGCTGAAATACATTGAGACTGGGATTGTGCAAAGCAGCCCTGATGTTAAGCGTGACGAGGGGCGAGGGAAGAACGCTGAAGAGCCAAAGGGCGCTGATGCTGCGAACGGCATTCGTCTCGCGGAGCGAGACGGCTACGTAAAGGAGGCCTACGCTGAAGCTCGAACCGCGTGGCGGACGACCAAGTTTCAGATGCTCATCGCCCTGGATCGGCCCGACGATCTGGAACACGATCTGCGTACCTGGATTCGTCAGGACCAGTCAACTTCTCCCTGGCGACAGTCACTCGCCCGATTGCTGGCGGAACGCGGAAAGCTCGACGAAGCCATTCAACTGTTCGAATCCGTTGAGAAAGACAAGCTCCTTTCTGCCAGCGACTATCGGATGCTTTCGGACTGGTATCTGGTCACAAACCGCCGGGCAGAGTACGAGCGTGCCAAGCTGGCCGCATTTAAGGAGACACCCGAAGGAAACCTCAGTAACTCGCTTTATCACATCCGCAATCGTTGGTATCAGAGCAATATTCCGCTCCCCAGCGAACTCGACGAAAACACGCTGCTCACGTTCAAAGCGTTGTTCGAAAAGTCGGCCAATCCAGAAAGTTATCTCTGGCACCTGCGGGAAATCTACGCGGCGTCACGCGACTTCCGGCTGCTCCAGATGATTCCCGATGCGGTCCTGGGACGTTCGCCGCAACAGATTTATGCATACCTGAATAATCTCAATAGTCAGGTACTGTACGAACTGCGGAACGAAGCATCTGCAGATGAGATCCTGGCACGCGTGAAGTCACTCCGCGCCGGTGAACGAACGCCGACCGATTTGCGAGCACTCGACTTGCTGGAAGCACTCGTCGAACGCAAGTCGTCTGAAGTCTTGAATCAGCCCGGCCCACACGTCACAGCTTGCCTGGCGGCGCTGCGCCGTGCCTTCGATCGCGATTGGCAACCGGGCGAACCACGCCTGATGTCCGATTTCCTTTACAAGCTCGGCAGCCTCTCGAATGCCGAGCTTGCTGCTGAACAGGTTCGCGAACTGAAGGTCTTGCAGACGCAGGCACCTGCCGCATCGCGAGACCATCTGTACATTACTAACGATCTCTGCAACCTGCTTGGCTGGAATTATGGCAAGCGAGACGAAGCCATCCAGATGATGGAGCTGGAAGTTCGCGATTACGCTCAGGCTAACGGCGGCCAATGGCCACACGAAGACAATTCCATTCTCGTCAGCTTCGTCAGCCTCTACGAAGGAGGCAATCGGCATGCGGCTGGTGAAGCGGTATTGCTGAAATGGGTCGCCGCGACGAAGCACAACGAGCAACGAAAGTACCTGCGCGATCGATTGATGTCGCTCTACAATCATGCGTTGGAACACAAGGGTGAGGTGACACTCGGCAAGGACGCTGAACTGTTCAACCGGATCATTGACCTTGGCTTGAACGACATCGATGCCGCCGCCGATGAACATGAGCGTTACAACGTGGTCACACGAATTTGCGCCACATTCGACATCGCCCAGCGCAACAAGATCGGCGACTTCCCCGGTCGGCTGGCGAAGTTTGTGTTTGAATCACTGCCAGAGATCCTCAAGAAACAGCAGTCACAGTACCGCAACACGGTTTCAGCTCCCGTCCACGTGACGGGGACAAGCCTTAGCCCGCATCTGGCTCTTCGCTACATCGTGGAACGACTGGAACAGTACCCTCAGCGTTTCGACATGCAATGGGATAACGGCTGGCAGGGGTTCGGTTACGAGCTGGCTCGCCGACGCGAGGCCGCTGCGAAAGAGTTGGGGGACCTCGAGCCGCGAGTCCTCGTCCTCGTCATCCGGGAACTCAAGCGACATCTCCGTACCGATGAAGCCCGGAATTACTACATCTACTACAAGCATCACAGCCACTTCTGGGCCGAGAAAACAGCAGATTATGCCAAGGCAGCGAACGAAGTTTATGCGGAACAAAAAACTTCAGGCCGCCGAGTTCGTTCCATTGCGAATTACTTCCGCAACGGGCTGGAAATGCGTGCGAGAGCGATCGAGATCCTGATGATCGCGCACGGTAGCGGACTTCTTGACGAAGCCGCACAAGCAGAACTGGTCACTTTTCTGCAAGTTGAAGGCCGCTATGCGGAATCAATCCCATTGCTTGAAGGACTCGTGAAAGCTCAACCCGACTCCATGATCTACCGCACTCAACTGATGGCCGCTTATCACAATTCGCAACGACCTGAACAACTCGCAACACTCGTCAAACAGATTGATACCGACTTCCACACAAATGGTCGCTGGACCGAGGGGAATATCGCGATGTTCGGCAAGGGATGCCTGGGGTGCAATCTGAACGAACAAGCCGTTGGGTACCTGAACGAAGCGATCTCGCTGCATCAACGTGATCACGGCGGACGAACTCTCAACGATGCTGCGCTGTCAGACTTTTACCAGCATCTCGCGCAAGCCCAATCTCGACTGAGCCGGACGAGGGAAGCCGTTGACGCCGCCAGCGCGGCGATCGTCTGCTGGGGACCACGACACGATCAACGGACTTATGCGATGCAAGGGCTGGCTCAGGTCCTTGGCAACGCGAAAGGTCTGGATGACTTTGTGAAACACCTCGACACGGAATCCGCGAAAACCGGACAAGACAGCCCGATCCTTCGCAAGGAAATCGGCAAGGTGTACCAGTCGAGAGGCAACCTGCCACAGGCAATCGCCCAGTATGAACTCGCAATCGGCCTGCAGCCACTCGATAGGGAAGTCCATCAGTCATTGATCGTCTGTTACGACGGCGTCCAGCAACCCGACAAGGCAACTCGGCAACTGATGGCTTTGATCGATTTCGACCGTCATGACCTGAAACTCTTCACGCAACTGGCTGATCGGCTGAAAGCGAACGAAGCCGAAGCCGAACGAGCCGCCACATCCATCATTGAAGCGGCCCCGAACGAAGCCGAAAACCACGCCGCCATGGCCGAACTGCGGCAGCAGCAAAACCGCTGGGATGAAGCACTTCCGCACTGGGAACAGGTCGCCGAACTCCGCCGCCTGGAACCCAATGGCCTGCTGAAACTGGCAGGTGCCCAAGTCCACCTGAAACAATGGGACGCAGCCCGCATCACGATCAACAAACTCAACAAAACGGAATGGCCAGCAAGGTTTAACAACATTCAGAACGAAGCACGCCAGCTTCAGGAGAAACTGCCGAAATGAAGTGATCCGGCCCGTAACGAGCATTCGGAGCCGCGCCCGTAAGGAAGCGGAGGGGTGACGGGTGCACTGTTTCACAATCTCCAACTCAGTCGCTTTTGTACCGGGGGGCATGACCCAGAATATCGTTGTCGGCTCTATTAGGTCATTTCCGACTTCAAAAACATGAACATCAGATGCTGACCGTGTCCTGAAGTTCATGCCACGCCAGTTGAGAGTTGCAGCGTGTTCGCCCGGCTTCGACCGTCAGAACCGGCTGATTGGACTGGCGAGAAGCCCGTGACGGTCATTAACCAGAATCCTAAAATACAACAACGCCGCAACCCATCGGGAAGCGGCGTTGTTTGTTGTATCACAGATCAAGGGTGCTGCGGAGCTCCTGCCAAGTTGAAAAAGGGGCTGCCCTTTACTTCGCCAGAAGAACTCGGCAGGAGCCCCACGGCACCCTTGATCCGATCTGATTCCCGGAATCTGCTCGATTGGCTCACACGTTCAGATCGATTTCAGAAATTCCACCAGAAGTTTCTGCTGATCGGGTGTCAGCTTCAGGTACTTGTCGCGAGCCGAACGACCTTCACCGTCGTGAGCCCGGATCGCTTCGTCGAGCGTGCGGGCTCGACCGTCATGCAGGTAAGGCTCACTGGCAGCCGCTCCCCAGAGTGGTGGAGTCTTCATTTCACGAGCCCCGGCAGCACCCTGAACAATTCCATCACCCAGGCTTCCCATGTCGTGCAACAACAGGTCGGAGTACAGGAAAATCGACTTGTTGTTCAGAGCAGAGACTGGGCTGGGACCTGTTGTCATCGAGGGGGTATGGCAACTGGTGCAGCCAACATCCAGGAAGAACTTCGCTCCGAACGCCGTCGATGCTGTGACGGGTCGTGTTGGAGGAGGTGCCAGAAATCGCATGTAATCGGCGAGGACATCGATCCCCGCTTTGCCGGTTGCCGGGTCGACCGCGTCTTCGGGATCTTTGACCTTGTCGAGCTGATTGAGCAGAGCGACATTTCCATTGGGAGCATTTTCCGTGGGGAACAACCGGTTCGTGATCCCCATTTCATTCAAGTAAGCGTCACCAGCGAACGCGAGTAGCGATGCCTGTTGAGCTTTCCAGCCAAAGCGCCCCACCAGCGATTTACCACTGGCGACATCCTGCACCATTGAGGCTTTACCAAGAACTCCATCGACAGGAGTAGCTCGGACACCCTTCAGGATCACGGCGTCAGGGATCGCTTCGATTAGACCCAGGCCAAACAACGGCGTCGTCTGACGTTTCGCGACAACATTGGCCTGAGCTGGAACCTTTTCCAATCCATTCTGACTGATCGCCCGTTCCTGTAGCAACGAGCCTCCCAGTGAGGTCAGGGGATCAAACACACCGCCGGTGACCTTACCAAAGCGAGTGACATTGATCGGGCTGGCACCACCGACAGCGGGGCCGGAATGACAGGCCACACACGAATCGCGATTGAAGATCGGCCCCAAGCCACCTCCCGGAGTTTCTCGTTCGACAAAATCATCTTTACCTGCTTTGAAGGCAGCGAGTTGCTGGCTGGTCAGCCCCGGCAACGGCTCACCAAACTTCGGTGGTGGAGGTGGTGGCGGACCACCGGGTTGAGCGGCTGCCAAGGAGGTGAGGAGCGTGGTGGCGGCGAACAGAGCGAATGCTCCGACCGCTTTATAGTGACCGTTTGAAGGCGTTGGCCTGGTCAATGACATGGTGAATCTCCTGAAAGTCGACAGACAATCTCGCCATCCCCACTGAAGGACCACAGTCAACGTCCGGAACATTGAAGGACAGACATGAGGCGATCGAGATCGGGTGAAGCCGCATGACTCGCAGCTTCGACAAGGAGGTAAAACGAGAATTCCGGCGGAGCCTCAACAGACTTTTTAGAAAATCTAAAGATTTTCTGAATGCTCGCGCAAAGCCGAGGAGAAACAACACCGCAAGTGACTACCTCAAAACAATTTGCAATGAGAATCCACCCTACGGAAATCGAGTCGCCGCGAATTCCGCGGGTTACCTTTGTAACGATTGTAGGAGGCACGGAAGAAGTCGTGTGTCGAAGTGCACAATGACCAACCAACATCAGCCTCAAAACAACGACCTGCGGAAATTCGCGGGTAGAAGCACTAGCCATCAGCGACTGTTCATGTGACAATTCCAAAACCTGTGAGGAATTGCCATGCTGCGGATTTTGGGAAGCTCGAAGCGTGTCTGCAGTGGTGTCACCCGGCGTGACCTGCTGCAAATCGGCGGGATCGGTGCGCTCGGTCTCGGGCTGACAAATCCTCAACCTGCCCACGCATCTCCCCTCGAGCCCAAGGGCCGAGCAAAGTCGTGCATTTTTGTTTTTCTGTTCGGTTCCCCGCCACAGCATGAGACCTTTGATCCCAAGCCGTTGGCATCGGCTGAGATTCAGGGGGAAATGAAGGCAATCGACACGGCGCTTCCCGGACTTCAGATCGGTGAGGGATTGCCTCAGATCGCGCGCATTGCAGACCGCCTGACGGTGGTGCGGTCGATGACGCACGAATACCCGATTCATTGTTGTGCCTACGTGATGACCGGAATGCCGACTTACAGCATTCCTCTGGAAACCGCTCCCCGCGCCCCTGAACATTGGCCATTCATGGGCTCGATCGTGGACTATCTCGACGGTCGACAATCGGGGGTAAAGTCGCCACCGCTCCCGCGCAACGTCGGCCTCCCGTGGCGATTCTGTTCGCGGGGAAGTTCGCCTGATCAGGCCGGTCCCTACGGAGCGTTCCTTGGCAACGGTTACGACCCCTTCTGGACCGACTTCACCGGACAGGGAACCGTCGTCGTTCCCAAGCTGGCCGATGGACAGGCGGAACAGGTCCGCGATCCTCACGGAGGGATCGAAGCCGCGTCACGCTTTCAACTGGCTCCCGGCTGTCAGTTACCGCAGGAACTGTCGACGACTCGGTTTGATGCCCGAGTCCATCTGTTACAGCAGTTCGATGCGTCGCGAGCGGCAATCGATCGCGCCGCCGCACTGGGAAACTACGATTCACATCAGCAACGAGCCCTGTCGCTGATCGGTTCCAACCGCATTCGCGATGCCCTGGATGTCGGCCGGGAATCACCCGCGCTGCGTGAGCGTTATGGGATGACGTTGTTTGGTCAATCCTGCCTGGCCGCTCGCCGACTGGTCGAAGCCGGAGCGAGATTCGTGTCAGTCTTCTGGGACCCGTTCGGTCCTCACGGTGCATCGGTCTGGGACACGCACTCGAACCATTTTCCACGCCTGAAGAACTACCTGTTGCCGGTATTCGACCAGAGTTATTCGGCCTTGATTTCGGATCTGGAAGCCCACGGATTGCTGGACGAAACCTTGGTGATCTGCACGAGTGAACATGGCCGGACACCGCAGATCGATTCCAAGCCCGTCGGTGCAGCCCGCCACCACTGGTCGCGTGCCTATTCGTCCGTGTTCGCCGGTGGCGGTCTGTCACCCGGTAAAGTCGTCGGACGAACCGACGCGATTGCCGGCGACGTCGTCGACACGCCAATCTCGCCCAAGGATATGCAGGCGACGGCCTATCATCTGCTGGGCTTCGACGAAGCAACCACAATCCCCGATCAACAAGGCCGTCCACATCCGATTGCCGGCGACGGGAAAGTCAGCCGTGAATTGATCGGATAGCCGGCCTTCATTTCCCAACGACGTTCCGGCTCATCTTCGCCAGAATGATTCGGCCGATGGGGTGTCCGCCCTGAAAGTGGTTGCTGTCGAGTTCCACCCACGTGATCCCATCGCTGCTGCGATAAGCCTTTTGCTTTTCGTAGAAGTTTCCCCACACGTTCAGGATCGCGACGTAGTTGCCGGTTCGCGGATTGACGCTGACGTTGGCACTCCAGTGCCGGGGGTTGAATTTGCCAGTCGTCATGGCCGTCGCCGTCCAATTCACGCCATCACTGCTGATATACCGTTGACTGTCCGACCAGTTTACGAACTCCTTGCCGTTGAAGACGACATTCGCCGCCCATCTCTTTCCAGGCAGCAGTTCCTGGCCAATCCAAGTCATACCGCCGTCTGTCGAACGAGCCGTGCAGGCGACTTCCGGCTGATCCTTCAGTCGTCGTGTTCCGGTGGAAACCAGAATACCCTTGCTCGCGACGATACTGTCTGACCACCCGGCTTGAACGTCCGGCAGTAATTTCCAACTTTCGCCAGCGTCTGTGCTGATCTTGAACTGGCCGTCGCCTCGACCGACCGCAAACAATGTGTCACCAGCGCTCTTCACGAACGGATGGCCATCCCAATTCAGTGAGTCTTTCACTTCGAACCACGCTGTCCCGTGGTCCACCGATCGCCACCGACGTCCATTCCACAAGCTGACAACGACATTCCCTGTGACAGCCAAGCCCCCTCCTGATCCTTCGGTGCGAACAACTTCCCAATCCATAAAGTTGCGAGACCGGCGGATCGTGCCGGGAGCGCCCCAACCGTATTGCGTATAGAACCAGCCATCAGCACTCATGTCGAGTCCCGTGAATGATCGTGGGTCGTGATCGCATTCGACGTAATGCGGGTCGTCTTTCTCGCACCAGCAGCGGGCGTCGTTGTCGTCAGACCGGTCATGAATCCACGAGATGCCGTCATCGATCGACATCACCGTTCGGCCCAGTTTCCCTGCAGCCAGGAAGACATCAACTGTGTCGTCGTCCGCGGCACGCAACATCGCCAAAGGTGAACTGCCGACGCAAATTAAAAATGCCGACAACACTCTCCACCAGACGGGAAGACGACGCTGCGAAGTTTCGCTGACCATGTGTTCGATTTTCATTGGGCAGATGATTGAGCAGATTTCGACTGTGGACAATTGCGGACTGAACGATTTCGTGAACTCTGAAGTATGCAATCGTCATTGGAATTCGACAATCGCGATTTCAGCCCAAAGACAGTCGGGGTCGGGCCTGCGCGATCAGTCAATGCATCAACGGTTGATGCCAGCCCTGTAATCAATCGCGTTCGTTCACGCCTGACGCGTTTCAAACGTGGGTACGTTCGTTATCCTCTCTCGTTCCAACATTGGATTTTACGAACGTCAAAAGTGGCAATCGGTTCAAGCAGAATGCGAATTATTATTGCAGGTGGTGGGCTGGCCGGGCTGGCTGCTGCCGTGGCACTGACTCAGCGGGGGTTGAAGTGCGTTGTCCTGGAATCTCGACCTCGACTGGGTGGTCGGGCCAGTTCGTTCCTTGATCCGACGACCGAAACCTATGTCGATAACTGCCAGCATGTGTCACTCGGCTGCTGCACAAATTTCCGTCACTTTTGTGAAACGACCGGGTTGGCGGAATTCTTCCGGACCGAAAAGACTTTGTACTTTGTCGGGCCCGATGGCTTGATCGACAAGTTTTCCGCCGGTTCCATGCCCGCTCCTTTGCATCTGTCCGGGGCGTTTGCCGGATTGCGATATCTCAGTCTGAGAGACAAGTGGCGACTGGCACTAGGACTTCGTTCGTTGGCGAAGGGATTTTCTGCTGCTGAACGAAAGTTGCCGTTTTCGGAATGGCTGGTCAGGCATCGGCAGACCCCGACCGCCATCACTCGATTCTGGCATGTAGTCCTGGTGAGTGCTCTCAGCGAATCATTGGACCGGATTGATGTCGAACATGCACGCAAAGTCTTCGTCGATACTTTTCTGGCTCACCGGGATGGCTGGCTGGTGGAAATTCCCTCCGTCCCGCTGGAAGATCTGTACGGTGGACGATTGACCGAATGGCTGTCGTCACACGGTTCTGAAATCCGGCTGCAGTCGGCCGTGGAGCAGTTGGAACTCTTCGGTGAACGTGTATCCGGTGTACGAATGACGACTGGCGACGTGATCGCGGGGGATGAGTTTGTTGTCGCTCTCCCCTTCTTTCGCGTGATGTCGGTGTTGCCTCCTGCACTGGCTCAACATCCCGACCTGGCAGGCGTCGAGAACCTGCAGGCGGCACCGATTTCCAGTGTTCACCTATGGTTCGACCGTCCGATCACCGAATTGCCGCATGCCGTGTTCGTCGATCGACTCTGCCAGTGGGTGTTCAATCGTACGGTTCTAGCCGGGCGATCGGCGGGGCCGGTGTCGGACCAGGCTGCGGTGACGTCGGAACCGACAGTCGCATCGAGCGAGTACTATTATCAGATTGTCATCAGTGCCAGCCGTGAACTGGCCGGTCAGTCGCGGGAATCGATCCTGGCGCAGGTCATTGCCGAACTGACAGCAGTCTGGCCCGTGACCAGCAACGCTCGATTGCTGCATTCGCGGCAGGTGACGGAACATCGGGCCGTCTTTTCGCCGGTCCCGGGGGTGGATGAATTGCGACCTGCACAGCAGTCGCCGGTTGGCAACTTGCAATTCGCGGGTGATTGGACACAGACAGGCTGGCCTGCGACGATGGAAGGGGCGGTGCGGAGTGGCTATCTTGCGGCCGAGAATATAATGAGACGACTGGGACGGGCCGAACCGGTCGTTCAACATGATCTTCCGGTGGCAACGTTAAGTCGCTGGCTGATGGGGATTCGATCGAAGTAGTGAGCGATGATGATTTGTTTGGCAAAACTTCAGTAATCGAACGCGTGAGAGTTCAGAGGTGGTGCCACGGTCTTGGAGGTCTCGGAGTCTTCGACAAGGCCGTGAGATTGAGAATTGACTTGGCAAACAAGCACGGCCTTGTCGAAGACTCCAAGACCGTGGCACCCCATTTTGAGAATAGCGTTGGTCTTGGGAAATGACGGTTTGTGAAGCGACAAACGTCGAGGTTGGATTCGGCAATCTTCACGCGGAGCGATGAAGGCTACTAACGCATGATTTCGGAAACAGTGAAAAAACTCGGCTCGATCTTTGCGATGCTGCTGGCGTTTGTGGCCCTGGGTGCGATCAGTTTTCGCTACACAGAAGGCTGGGACTGGCTGCAATGCTTCTACGAAGCGGTCATCATCATGACAACCGTCGGGTTGTCGGCGACCGCTCAGGCTGAACTGAATTCGTCAACAAAACTCTTCATTATCCTGTACCTGTTGGTGGGAGTGGGGTTCTTCACCTATTGTGTATCGCAACTGGGGCAGTTGCTCGTGAATTTGCAGGTGCGGGGTTACTGGGAAAGGCGGGCGATGGAACACGCGATCAGGAAGTTGACTGGCCATTACATTGTCTGTGGCTTTGGTCGAATGGGAAAGACAGTTTGCCGGTACCTGCATTCTCGCAATAAGCCATTTATCGTCATTGATGTTGATGCGGAACGGGTTGGAGGCGTTTGTCGCGAACATGGCTGGCTGCATCTGGTAGGAGATGCGACGGATGACGAAATCCTGCTGAACGCTGGAATTCTCGAAGCCAAGGCACTGACAACCGTACTGCCAACAGATGCCGACAACGTTTACGTTGTCCTCTCTGCTCGATTACTGAACGAAAAAGTACAGATCGTCGCTCGAGCCACCGACGAAAAGGCGGTCGACAAGCTGGAACGGGCGGGGGCGACTCGTGTGGTCAGCCCTTTCAGTAGCGGCGCCATGAAGATCGCGCGATTTATGCTGAACCCCAGCGTCGAAGATTTCTTCGAAGTGACCGACGATCATGGTAGCCAGTTGGAACTGGCAGACGTACTGATTTCCGCCAACAGTCCGTGTGTCGGCAAGCGGCTGATGGATACGGATCTTCGGGAAAAGGGAGTGATGGTCGTCGGAATTCGACGGGCTAATGGTGAACGCCTGATGCCGCCACCGGGAACAGCGATCATTGAACCTGGCGACTGCCTGTTCGCATTTGGCAGTTCGCAAGCCGTCAATGAAATGATCAATATGAACGTCAGCTCGGATTGAAATATCGACCAACGGCAACACACCATGGCGCTGGACCTGTTTCATCCTGTGATTCAGCAATGGTTTCGTTCTCGCTTCGCTGCGCCGACGGAGCCTCAGCGTCTCGGCTGGCCAGACTTAGCTGCCGGGCGTGACGTCCTGATCGCGGCCCCGACCGGAAGCGGCAAGACACTGACGGCCTTTCTGGCATCAATCGACCGATTGCTGCGGCTGGCAGAATCCGGAACACTCGAGAACGAAATCCGCGTCGTTTATGTCTCTCCCTTGCGAGCCTTGTCGAACGACATGCATCGCAATCTGGAAGTTCCCCTGGCCGAGATTCTGGCGGTCGCCGAAGAACGTGGCCTGAACATCACGCCAATTCGAGCGGGCCTGCGCACCGGTGACACCAGTGCCGCCCAACGCGCCGCCATTCTGAAACGGCCGCCGCATATCCTGGTGACAACTCCCGAATCGCTGTATCTGATGCTGACCAGTCCCAAGGCACGCGAGAAACTTCAGACGGTTGAAACGGTCATTGTCGACGAAATTCACGCCCTCGTTCGTGACAAGCGAGGTTCACACCTGGCACTGACCCTGGAACGCCTTGCCGCACTCTGTCCGCAGCGACTGCAACGGATTGGTCTGTCGGCGACGCAGCGTCCCATCACGGAAATCGCTCGGTTTCTCGTTGGTACCGGCCCAACTTCGTCGACAGCAGAAGTCGAACACCTTCCAACGATCATTGATGTCGGGCATCAGCGGGAGTTGGATCTGGGAATCGAGGTTCCACCCAGCGATCTGGGGACCGTCTGCATGCATGAGCAATGGGCTGAAATCAACGAACGAATTGTCGAGTTGATCAACAGCCACCGCGCCACGCTGATTTTCGTCAATACGCGTAGACTGGCCGAACGGCTGACGCATCAACTCAGCGAACTTCTGGGTCCTGAAGCGATCAGCAGTCATCACGGTTCACTCGCAGCAGACTTGCGACTTGATACCGAACGGCGGCTGAAATCAGGCGAGTTGAAAGCGGTCGTGGCGACGGCATCGCTCGAGATGGGGCTCGACATCGGCTACATCGATCTCGTCATCCAGATCGGTTCTTCGCGCAACATCGCCACCTTCCTGCAACGTGTTGGTCGCTCGGGTCACGCCCTGGGCCTGATTCCCAAGGGACGCCTGTTTGCACTGACACGCGATGAGCTGATTGAGTGCATGGCGTTGATGCGAGCGATCAGGCATGGGAATCTGGACATCGTGCCGATTCCCGTTGCCCCGCTGGATGTGCTGGCGCAACAGATCGTCGCTGAAGTTGCGACGCGCGAATGCGGCAGTGACGAACTGTTCGATCTCTGTCGACGGTCTGCACCGTATCGGAATCTTTCGCGGACTGATTTCGACCGGATCGTGCTACTGTTGAGCGAGGGGATCACGCATTCTGCCGGACGAAGTCGAGTCTACTTGCATCACGATCAGATCGGACGTCGGTTGCGAGCACGTCCGGGGGCACGTATTGCCGCGACCAGTAATGCAGGAGCAATTCCCGAAGTCTTCGCGATCCGAGTTGTGACGGAAGAAGATCACACGGTAGTTGGTTCGGTCGACGAAGACTTTGGGACCGAGAGTCAGGCGGGCGACATTTTTCTCCTGGGGAATACGTCGTGGCGCATTCGCTATTTGCGAGGCGGCGATCTGTTCGTCACCGATGCTGGTGGAGCCCCGCCGACCATTCCCTTCTGGCGCGGTGAAGCACCCGGACGCACGTTTGAGCTGTCCGATGAAGTGTCGCGATTGCGAGAAGATCTGGAACAGCGTCTGGACGATCCGGAAGCTGCCGAAGTCTGGTTGATGACGGAAACGAATTCGGGACAATTCGCAGCTCATCAGATCGTGGAGTACGTCCGGGCACAGAAAGCAGCGATTGGCTTTCTGCCGTCACAGCATCGCGTCGTCTTCGAGCGATTCTTCGATGAGAGTGGCGGAATGCAGATGGTGATTCACGCCCCGTTCGGCACGCGGATCACGCGAGCCTGGGGGCTGGCCATGCGCAAGCGGTTCTGCCGTTCCTTCGACTTCGAGCTTCAGGCCAGTGCTGACGATGACGGAATTGTATTGTCGCTTGGACCGCAGCACAGTTTTCCGCTGGAAAGCATGTTCGGCTTACTGACGCCGCGAAATGTGCAGGAGATGTTTGAACAGGCGGTCTTGGCGGTCCCCATCTTTCAGAACCGCTGGCGTTGGAATGCGACACGAGCCTTACAAGTCTTGCGTTCACGGCATGGCAAAAAGGTGCCACCCGCATTGCAGCGATTTCGCAGTGAGGATCTGCTGACGGCTGTCTTTCCCAAGCTGACCGGCTGCCAGGAAAATGTCGTCGGGGATATCGAGCTTCCCGATCATCCTCTCGTGAAACAAACGATGGATGACTGCCTGTTCGAGGCTCACGATATCGAGGCCTTGAAAGAGGTCTTGCGGAAAGTTGAACGGGGCGAGATCGAATTCATCGCGCGCGACACGCGCGAGCCGTCTCCTTTCAGCTATGAATTGCTCAATTCGAATCCGTATGCGTTCCTTGACGGCGGCGAAGTGGCTGAACGTCGCGCACGAGCGGTGGCAACACGTCGTTCGCTCTCCGTCGAAAGTGTGGAAGATCTGGGGCGACTGGATCCGGAGGCGATTCGACAAGTCGTCGCAGAAGCGCAGCCATTGATCCGGAATGCGGATGAACTTCATGATGCATTGCTGAGTCGTGGTATGGTCCCGGTCGTAGAGGCGTTTGCATGGGAGTCACACTTTAAGGAACTTGTCGCTGCTGGTCGTGCAACTGAAGTTGGCGTACGCGATGCGATTGGAAATGAAGTCACCGCGTGGGCCGCGACAGAGAGAATCCCGTTGGTGCTCGCGGTCTTTCCCGAGGCCACAGTGACACCCGCTGTGATCGTCCCTCCTGAAATTCGACAAGACTGGGAATCTACCGACGCTCGCGTGGCAATGCTGCGAGGATTAATGGAAGTCTGTGGGCCAATCACAGGTACCGTGGCTGCCGAACGACTGGCGATTACCGAGGGGCAGGCGGACGCAGCATTGGAGGCACTCGAAGGAGAAGGGGTCGTTCTGCGAGGGCGATTTACGCCGGAGTGCTACACCGATGACTCGCAGAGCGACGCCAATCGAGCGACCGGTCAACCCGGTAATGTCCGGTCCGTGGAATGGTGTCATCGCCGACTGCTCGCCAGAATCCATCGCCTGACTCTCGACGGGCTCAGAAAGCAGATCGAGCCCGTCACGGTCGATGTCTACATACGATTCCTGGCACGGCATCATGGGCTGATGGAAGGAAATCGCCGAGCGGGGACAAACGGAATTTACGAAGCAGTGTCACAACTGCAGGGGCTCGATATCCCGGCGATCGCCTGGGAACGTGACATTCTTCCCGCCCGGATCGATCAATACCGACCGGATCTGCTCGATGAACTCTGCCTGACGGGCGAAGTCGGCTGGGGGCGTCTCTATGCACCGCCAAGGAATCCCGATAAGTCGCGTCCCATGGCGAGTCTGACACGCGTCGCTCCGATCTCGTTGTTCTTGCGAGTAGACGCGTCGTGGTTAGCAGCGCGAGCGCCAAATCCCGATCGCGAAGGACTCTCCAGTCCCGCTGGGCACGTTCTGGAAGTCTTGAACGAACGCGGGGCGACATTCACCGCAGACTTGCTGACGGCGACTCAGATGCTTCCGTCACAAATGGACGAAGTTTTAGGCGAACTGGTGACTCGCGGCTGGATCACGGCCGATGGATTCGCCGGGCTGCGCACATTGATCGCCGAGAAATCACACGGTGGTCGCGCCGCGGCTCACCATCGCAGTGAACGCCGACGAACGACCATGACTGCACTGGGACGCTGGTCTCTGCGAGTCCCCATGACTGATTCTGCCCGTCAGTTGGAATCTGCTGGCGTTCGTTCGGAAGTTACTGCAGTCGTGGCACCGCCCAACGGCCAACTCACCATTCCCGTCCCCGAAATCACGAGTGCTTCTCAAAGAGTTTCACCTGCGAGAATAGCCAGCATCGCCGAAGACTGGGCCTGGCAGTTGATTCGACGCTGGGGAATTGTCTTCCGGGATCTGATCGCACGCGAAGAAGGAACCCCTTCCTGGTTCGAACTGCTGCAGGTGCTCAGACGTCTGGAAGCACGGGGAGAAATTCGCGGTGGGCGATTCATCGTCGGTGTGGGTGGCGAACAATTCGCACTTGCAGACACAATTCAGCAACTGCGACGACTTCGAGACGAGACGCCGAATCAGGAGATCCTGGTGATCTCAGCCGCCGATCCTTTGAATCTGGTGGGAATCATCACACGGCACGACCGCGTCCCGCGTACAGCTTCCAATCATGTCGCCTATCTGAACGGTGTTCCAATCGCGACCGTTCAAGGAGGTGAAACGAACTGGCTGCAAGAACGAAACAGCGACGTGGAAAGCCTCTTGAACGAGGCAATCCGTCGGTGCGCACATTGACGACCGAAGTGCCATCGACTTCGAATGCTGGTCCTTACCGGAAATCACCGACGGGCACGTCGAATCCAGCCAAGCGTCAGGACGAGCACACAAAGCAACAAGAGCGCCGCACCGGAAAGAGGGGATGCAGACCAGGCCCAGGTGGTCAAGGTGGTCAGCCCCAGCAGTCCGAGCAGAATTGCACCGGGAGCAAATTTCCAGGCCATCACCTGTTCGACAATCAGCAGGCAGAATGCCGCCAGCAGAAATGAGCGAGCCAGGCCGCTGCTGGTGCTGACGACTCGTACTTTTTTCTCGGTCGCGGCGGGGGTGTCTTCCCATTCCGTCTGATACGTGAATTCGATTCCGGGCAAAATATCGGTCCGTAACTCTTCCGGCCGGAGCGAAGCCAGATCGCTCTCTTGCGGATCAACGTTGACAGCAAACGTGTCCGTCCTGCCAACCGGCGGGCCAAGTACCATCTTGTGAAAACCGGCTCGCGTGATCGGCTCTGTCACAACACTGCGACCGTCGGCGGAAGTCACAGGCGACTGTGCGTCACCTCCCGGTGATTGCAAGGCAGCCGACACGCGTGAGGCTCGAGTGGCCAGATGGCTTGTCAGGGTCTGGCCGACCAGTGCTTCGCGATCGGACCAGCGACTGGAAACTGCAAAGTTGACCGTTTCATGCATCAGCGGAATCAGGCTTTGCCCCCAGACGGCCCAGGTGCTCCATTCCCGATCAACGGACGTCGTCACCAGCAGAACCCGCCCGCGACCGAACGGCGCTTCGACGATGGCCGGATCTCCGGAACTGAATCGCAGCACGACGGTCGCGCCACGATCTTCGAGGACTTGTGTCTTGAAGTACGAGAATGTTTTCGTCAGTTCGAGGCCTGCGCCAGGGTTGCCCTGGAAGGGACGAACAATGGGATGAGCAAAGTCTCCTGGCGGTTCGAACTCGAAGAATGTTTCTTTCTTTTTGGCATCGCCGACACGTTCCAGCAGTTTGGCAGGTAGCAATGGGCCCAAATTTCGCTGACGTGCCCCATCGGCCGACTTGTACAGGATTTCGTTGTAGTTGTCCGGTCGAACCTGATCACCCAGACAGAAGACGACTCCCCCACCCGACTCTAGATAACCTCGCAGCAACTCCGCTTCGCGATCCGTCAGCATCGCGACATTGCACAGGAACACGCAATCAAAACGGGCCAGATCCGTTCCCAGCAAATCTCCTTCACGAATCACCGTGGGTCGGATCGGGCTGACGGGGGGGCGATTCGGAATGTCCGGTGACAGCGACAGTTTCAAGAAGTCTGTCGCATTCCCCATTGGTTCTCCCGACGGCTTCCCATTGACCAGCAGGACCTGCAATTCATCACGTACAGGAATGACCAGGCGTCGTGAATCATCGACACGTAGTCCATCAGGCTTCAAGCGGACTTCCACGCGATGCTCACCACTGCTGAAAGCAGGCGTGAAGTCGACACGGACGTCAGTCTCGGCTGGCAAATCGACCTGTCGAGTATCCGACAGTCGATCATCCAGCAGCAGTTCGACCGTTTGTCCAACAGCCCCCGATGTCGAGTAATTTCGAATTGTGGTGGAAAGCTGCAGACTGCGTCCCGACAGGACAAATCCTTCAGACGCGCGCAGTCCCGCGATCGCCGTGTTTGCAGTCCCAGGCTGGCCAACATCCAGAAATACCAGCTTTGCTCGATCGGCCAGACGCTTCAGGCCTGATTTGACGCGAGTGGCCTCGGACGAATCACGTGGTGCCCAACCCGCAGTTTGCAGATCGGTCAAAAAGTAAACTTCCTTCTTGGTGATCTCGGGAACCATTGCCAGTAGATCGTTGATGTCTTCAAGCACACCGGAAACGTCGGCTCGTTCGTCGAGTAACGGCAGTTGATCGATTTCCTCAAGGACTGCTGTCGGCTGATAGGCGGGTTGTTTCACGATCACTCGAGGGATCGATTCACCGATTCGCACCAGTTGCAGGGCATCTCCCTGGCGAGCGGCGCTGGCAATCTGCCGACCAATATCCCGCGCGCGGTCAAACCGACTGCGGTCTTGCCCGGCATAGCCCATACTGAACGTGGCGTCGATGACGATGATGCGATGGCGAGGTCCTTCGGACCGGAAGTACTCACCCATCGTTTCGATCGAAGGACGCGCCAGTGCCATCGCGATCAGTAATACGATCAGCGTACGGACAATGAGCAACAGGAGTTGTTCGAGGTGTAAGCGGCGAGATTGCTTCTTGGTTGCGGCAATCAGGAACCGCATTGCAGCCCAGGGAACTTCGATGTAGCGGCGGCGATGCAGCAGGTGAATCAGAATGGGCGCGCCCCCTAGCGCCAGCCCCCACAGCATAAAGGGGCTTCCAAATCCGAACGCAAGAATGAAAACAACTGGCATGGGTCAAAATCGGCTGAGAACTGGGGTGTCCGAGTGAGTACATACGGTACAGGTTGATGGGAATTATGGGAATCATGGGATTTATGTTTCGGGGATGGACGGTTGATTTTTCAGGGATCGGTGAGGGGAAATGGGTGAATTCGCGCAACAATGTTTTTGACCCATCAGCCGGCACGCGCTAGCGTTCGGTTCGGGTAAAAATCGACGCCAGTTCGGGTAAAATGTGAACCGGACGCTAGCGCGTGCCGGCTGATGGGTTCATGAACTTCTGAATCAAACCACCTGGGACGTCACAAATCCGCGAATTCCCGTCGCGGGCGATAACAGGGCGACAGACTGAACCTGGAACCGTTATACTGCCCCGTCGTTATGCCCTGTTGCCTGCTTTTGATCTGGTTGTCTTGATGACTGATGCTCTGTTGCCCCGACCTGAACTGCTGGCTCCTGCGGGAGATCGCGAATGCATGCGAGCGGCGGTTGAGAATGGTGCGGATGCCGTTTACTTCGGCTTGAACTGCGGGTTCAACGCCCGTGCACGCGCCACGAATATTGTCCCCGGCGAATTGGCCGAGGTAATGTCCTTCCTGCACCATCGTGGTGTCAAAGGATTTGTCACTCTCAACACATTGGCGTTCTCCGATGAACTCGCCGAACTGGAATCCCTCGTCCAGCACATCGCTCGATCCGATGTCGATGCCGTTCTCGTTCAAGATCTCGGCTTAGCGAGGCTGGTTCGAGCCATTTGCCCGGATCTGTCAATTCATGCTTCAACTCAGATGACGCTTTCCAGTGCCGAGTGCATACGTGTTGCCGAGGAACTGGGAATTGAACGCGTGGTCCTGCCTCGGGAACTTTCCATTCGTGAAATCGCCAAACTGCGGAAATCGATCAACGTCGAACTGGAAGCTTTCGTCCACGGCGCTTTGTGCGTCGCGTATTCTGGCCAATGTCTGACCAGCGAATCACTCGGTGGCCGCAGTGCCAACCGCGGTCAGTGTGCTCAGGCCTGTCGACTACCGTATGACCTGATTTGCGATGGGGAAGATGTCGATCTGGGGGACCAGAAATACTTGCTCAGCCCACAGGATCTGGCGGCATATGACCTGACTCCCGATCTAATCGCCGCCGGCATCTGCTCATTTAAAATCGAAGGGCGACTGAAGACGCCCGAATACGTTGCCAACATCACTCGACACTATCGCCAGGCGATTGATGCTGCAGTCCGTGGTGAACCGGTCGAATTCACGCGCGAGGAAGTGCGTGAAATGGAGTTGTCATTTTCTCGCGGTTTTTCGCCCGGATGGCTCAACGGCGACGACCACAAGATGCTGGTCCCCGGTCTCAGTTCGTCCAAGCGAGGCGTGCTGCTGGGAGAGATCACACAGTTCAAGGGATCACGTATCGAGATTCGCCTCGCCGGTGCCGTTGCACGCGGGGACGGCATTGTTTTCGACGGGGACCGCGCTGCCAAAACCGAACAGGGAGGCCGAGTCTATGGAATCTACATCCGCGGTCGATCCGAGGAATCGGCGACGGGTGGCCTTGTCGAACTGGAATTCCAGCGGGATTCACTCGACTTCGATCAGCTCTTTGTCGGTCAACGAATCTGGAAGACCGATGATCCGCAGTTAACGGCCCGCCTCCGCAAGACCTTTACAGGTCCCGATCCCTTACGAAAACGACCATTGACGTTGCACGTCCGAGCGGTTGCTGGCGAACCGATGGCAATTACCGCCTGCGTAAAAGACTTTCAGGCATCAGGTCCGGAAATCGTCGTTCGCGTCGCTTCGCCCGAGAATTTACCCGTCGCCCGTAAACATCCCATTACCCGTGACTTTCTTCAGGAACAATTGAGTCGCCTGGGGAATACCGTTTACGAACTAGCGCAACTCGATGCCGAGATTTCCGGCGATCCGATGATCCCTCTCAGCGTGTTGTCGAAACTGCGACAGGAAATGGTCGCCGAACTTGATCGAGTGACGCAAACAGCACGCGTTAGACAGATCTCGAACTCTTCGCCGTTGCAGACATTGCGAGACTCCGTTGATGAGGCCGCTCACGCCCAGAACCAGATCGCGGCCGAACCGCGCCTGCATGTCCTCTGCCGAACACTCAACCAACTTCGCGAACTCGCTCGGATCAATGTTGCGAAAAAGTCGCCAGGCAATCTTCAGCGACCTGTCGTCTACACAGACTTTTCGGACATTCGTGAGTACCGCGAAGCGACTCAGGTGGCCCATGAATCCGCGTTGGCGATCTTTCTGGCGACACCGCGCATTCAGAAGCCGGACGAACTAGGACTGTTTCACGCCATCGGAAAACATCAGGCGGATGGAATCCTCGTTCGCAACCTGGCAGGCTTGCGCTACTTCACGGAACGTGGCGTGACTGTCGTTGCGGACTATTCCTTGAACGTGACGAATGAACTGACCGCAGCCTTCCTGAAACAACAAGGGGCAGGGCGTCTGACCGCATCGTATGACATGAATCGCGATCAATTGCTGACGATGGTCGCAGCGGTCCCTGCTCCCTGGCTGGAAGTTGTCATTCACCAGCACATGCCGATGTTCCATATGGAGCACTGCGTCTTCTGTGCGGTGCTATCACCGGGAACCAACAAGACCAACTGCGGCCGTCCCTGCGACAGTCACGTCGTCCAGTTGCGAGATCGCGTTGGCAGCGAACACCCTTTGCAGGCTGATGTTGGTTGTCGGAATACTCTGTTCAATGCGGTTCCACAAAGTGCGGCGGAAGCTGTCGGCACGCTGATCGAGCAAGGGATCCGTGACTTCCGGATCGAGTTCCTGACCGAGACACCAGCGGAAATCCAGCAGACGCTGGCTCTTTACCGCGACCTGCTCGCGGGGCGAGTCCCGGCAGAGACGGTCTGGCGAGAGCTGCATGCCGCCAATCGAGTCGGCGTCACTCGGGGAACACTTGAAGAGCGACGCAATCCGCTGGCGATTATTTAACCGGTGCTGAACGGTTGCCAAAGTCAGTGAGAAGTCATTCACACAATTTCCTGGATCACCTTGCCTTCGATAAACGTCAAACGTTCATCGCGGCCCAGATGAGGGAATGTGAGTTGGTGCTGATCCAGGCCCAACTGGTGCAGGATTGTCGCGTGGATGTCTCGAAAGTGGCTGGGGCGTTCAATCGCTCGCAGGCCGATCGCATCTGTCGCCCCGACAACCTGGCCCCCTTTGATACCTCCGCCCGCCATCCACATGCTGAAACCCAAGTTGTGATGGTCGCGGCCCTTTCCTGATTCGGCTTCGGGCGAACGTCCGAATTCGCCGCCCCACAAGACCAACGTGCTGTCGAGCAGTCCGCGGCGTTTCAGATCCTTGAGCAGACCGGCAATCGGCTGATCGGTTTCAGCAGCCTTTCGCAGGTGATTTTCTTCAATGTCACCG
>JBAWWJ010000070.1:0-31672 GCA_037146815.1 Planctomycetota bacterium | reverse complement strand
ATCTAAACCCAGAGACCCATCTGAACCCAGACACGGACGCTTCCAGCCGGAAGCAAGCCTGCTCGCTTGACGCGCCTCGTTGCTCACGAGGCGCTTTTCGCGACCGTGCCGAATTGGCAATGGATCTGCAGGTGGTAAAACCAGCGTCCCGACGACGTCGGTATCGCTATTGATCGACGATTTTATTGGCCCTCAAGGACAAGCTGATGGTGGAAGCAGTTGTCCGCGACCAAAGGCCTGCGCTGTTGAAAGCTTCAGGTCTCGTGGCCGGCACCGAACGCATTGTGAAACTGAAACTTCGCCTCGACGAGATTCGTCGCCAGGTCCGGGAGCGTTTTGCCCAAGGTGCCTCCGCCGTCCACACGACGGCACTTCAGTCTGAACTGTTCGACGCGTTCGTCGTCGCGGTCTTTCAAGAGCGGCTGCAGGAGCTCTCTGCAGAAGAGAAATCTAACGTCGAAATGCAATCGGCAGTTGTCGCAGTCGGCGGCAGCGGACGGGGTGAAATGTGCCCGTATTCGGATATCGACCTGTTGTTTCTGCATGCACCCGCCATCGCTGCGGTCTATGAGCCGCTCGCTTCTCAAGTTCAGCGGGACTTCTGGGACTGTGGGCTCAAGATCGGAGCCAGCGTCCGGACATTGGCAGATTCCATGCAATGGGCGCGTCAGGAACCTCAGTTCGCCACATCACTCGTCGACGCTCGCTGGCTGTGGGGTTCCACTCCGCTGGTGGAGCAGCTTCGAGCAAAGTTTTTGCGAACGGTCGTTCGGGCACGCCGAACTCAGTTCATCGCCGATGCCGTAGCCTCACGCGACAAGGAGCGGACCGACTACGGGGCCACGAACCAGCAGCTGGAACCAGACCTGAAGCGTTCTCAGGGTGGATTGAGGGATCTGCATCTCATTCGTTGGATCGGGTTCGCGCGGTATGAAGCCGGTGACATCGATTCACTGCGACTGCACTCGGCCATCACCATGGAAGAGTCTCGCCGCCTGGTACATGCACACGAATTCCTGACATCGCTGCGGATCGACCTGCATCTGGCCGCGGGCAAAGAGCAGGATGTTCTGACACGCGAAGATCAGTTGCGAATCGCCAATCAGCGTGGAATTCAGGCGGTCGGCGCGCAGATTCCCGTCGAACGGTTTATGCAGCAATACTTTCAGCACAGCAGTGCGGTCGCAGATATCGCTCGCCGGTTTGTGAACCGGACGAAGCAGTTGAGCTGGAGCGAAAAATTCTTTCAGTTCGTGATGTCGTACCGCGTTGACGACATTTATTACGTCGGCACCGAATATCTCGACATCCCTCCACGCCATCGCGCTGCCGCGATCTCGACGCTGGAAGGCGTTCTCAAACTGTTCATGACGGCCGCTCGTTATCGCGTCTGCGTCGCACCGCATCTGTTGGAAATGATCAAGGCGAAGGGAATTCGCCCGGCCCCACAATTGTCGGCCGAAGCTTCACACTCGTTTCTGGAATTGCTGCGCACATCAGGCAAGCTTGGGGTTGCATTGCGCGGAATGCATGAAACGGGCGTCCTCGAAGCAGTTCTCCCCTGCTGGCAACATATCCGGTGCCTGCTGCAATTCAATCAGTATCACCATTTCACGGTCGATGAACATACGCTGCGGACGATCGAAGCAGCCGAAGGGTTTCTGAACGATCCCGGCCCGATCGGCCAGGCCTATCGTGAAATTCACCATAAGGAACTTCTGCACCTGGCACTGCTGCTGCACGATGCAGGCAAAGGATACGAAGAAGATCACAGTGAAGTCGGGCGTCGTCTGGCGGAAGATGTCTCCAACCGCCTGGAACTTCCGGATCATCAGCGTGATCAAGTGATGTTCCTGGTCCATCGACACTTGAAGATGGCCGACCTGGCCTTACGCCGTGACATCGGCGACAGGGCCTTGTTACTGAAATTCAGCCACGAGGTCGGTAGCCCCGATGCACTTCGCATGCTCTACGTCCTGACGGCCTCCGATGTCACGGCGGTTGGTCCCAATACGTGGAATGAATGGAAAGCCGAACTGCTGACGACACTGTACGAGCGAACAATGCTCTGGCTGAGTGGCAAGAGCCATCTGTTTGATGAATCGATCCGCTTGAAACAGATCGCTGAGCAGGTCGTTCAGTTGTGTCATGCAACTTCCGAGTCGGCACCTGCGACGGCAGAAGCGGACCTGTTGGCACTTTGCGACTGGCAGAAGCGGGTCGAACTGAGTCCCGCACATTACCTGCTGGAAACGACTCCGCCGCGGATTGCCGCAGATATGCAGATTATCCGTAATCGGCGTCCCGATGAAATCCATGTTGAAACTGCATACGACGCTGAAACGGGTACTGTCGAATATCGCGTGATTGCCGCCGAAGCGATCGCCCCCGGATGTTTTCACAAGCTGGCAGGGGTGCTGTCCGCCAAGCGGATGGAGATTTTGACGGCCACCATCTGCACGACGCAGGATGGGGTGATTATCGATGCTCTGCGGGTTCGCGATGCGGACCATGCCGGTGAGATTCCCGAGTTTCGCACCACCGACGTGGCAAATGCGATCCGCAAAGTCTTACGTGGTGAGACAGACGTCGCCACCTTGATGAAGTCGCGAGGCCGATTTGCCGTCAAGGCCACTCAGGGTCCTGTATCAGAATTGCCACTGCGTGTTGTCGTGGATAATGAGTCGTCCGATCGCTTCACCGTGATCGACGTCTTTGCCCACGACCGCCCCGGCCTCCTCTATGAAATCACGCGATCTCTTTACGTGCTGAAGCTCAACGTCGTCCTGGCCAAAATCGCGACCCATTTCGATCAAGTCCTGGACGTGTTCTTCGTCACCGATGAAGCCGGCCATAAGATTCACGACGGTGAACGGCTGAAGCACATCCGCCAGCACCTGATGTCCGAATTAACGGAATTCGAGAGATCTGCAACGAACGAAGAAGCGGTCGGGCCCGGTTAGATTCTCGTTCAGTTGGGGTTGAACGCGGTTGGGGTCGGCTGCGACGAAGCCATCGCCGGGTGCCACGATCTTGGAGTCTGCGACAAGGTCGTGCTGAATTTGGTTTCCAGCCCATTTCACAACCAAACTCTTCGCCGGGTGCCACGGGCGGCGGCTTTGGGCCGCCCGTGCTCAAGCTTCCAAGGCGCAGTGCCGGTGAAATCCTGTCGTCATTTCTCGGCAAATGACCTTGATCGTTCGTCAAGCGGGACAACTCGAGGTTGGGCTTGCTTGACACCATTTGTATCGACGACGCCAAGCATGTGTTCAACGGTGAACCCCAACCCCCAGTCGGCACGGGCGGCTCAAGGCCGCCGCCCGTGGCACCCGTGGCACCCGTGGCACCCGTGGCACCCGGCGAAGAAGCAGTCGGGCAAGGATAGTCTCCGGAACGCTCGCGAATCTTCGCGTGGCACTTGGCATCGGGACATCCTATACTTGCACCACATCGTTGATTCACTGTTCCTGCGGAACTCCTGAGGTCGCGGCATGTCCCTGCTTGTTTTGCCATTCATCGTTTCGATCTTATCTGCTCAACCGCTGGAACCGATTCCAGATCGACTCGTCGTGCTGACGTTTGATGATGCCAGCAAGTCGCACTTTACGGTGGCGCGTCCTGTCTTGAAGAAGCATCGATTTGGTGCCACGTTCTTCGTCACGGAGGGATGGGATTTTGCCACCAACAAGCGTGACTACATGTCGTGGGAAGAGATTTTCCAGTTGCATGAGGATGGGTTTGAAATTGGAAATCACACGATCGACCACGGCGCGGTGACTGGAAAGTCGCCCGCAGAGTTAGGCCAGGCGCTGAAAGCGATCAACGCACGATGCCGTGAACATGGTATTCCCGACCCCGTCAGCTTTGCGTATCCGGGAAACGCCTTCACTCCAAAGCATCTTTCGACGTTAAAAGACCTCGGGATCAAGTTCGCGCGGCGAGGTGGCAGTCCAGAGTACTCGTACGAAGTCGGTGGCGGGTTCGCCTATGAGCCAGGACTCGATCACCCGCTCTTGTTGCCGACGGCAGGCGATGCACGTCCGAAATGGACACTGGACAACTTGAAGACGGCTGTGACGCAGGCGCGGCATGGCCGGATCGCTGTGCTGCAGTTCCACGGCGTTCCAGATACCGCTCACGATTGGGTCAGCGTTCGCCAGAAAGATTTTGAAGCGTACATGCAATTTCTGGCCGACGAAAAATACACCGTGATCGCGATGCGAGATCTGGTGAAGTACGTCGACCCGAACGTCGTACCAGCCAACCCGCAAGGTGTGATGGAAGACCGGAAGAAGCTTTTGGAATCGGGAAAGGATGGTTCAAACGCACGTCCAGCCAGCAACGACGAAGAATTGCGTTACTGGCTGAACAATGCATTGGCTCATCATCGCTGGTCGCCTGCGGAGGCAGGTGCAGCGCTGGGAATGTCGGCAAACGACGTTCAACAGGCCGCGCGACGCCTGGGGATCGATGCAGAGCGACGACCGGATCGGCCGGAATCAGGAATACAGGTCCTTCCGTATCCGGGCGGACGTCATCCCAGAATCGGTTTTCGTGACGGAGCAATCCGACCGCAACGTGAAACCAAAATCAGCGTATTCGCCCCTTGGAATGATGGTGGATATGCGGTCGCCGACGTTCCTGAAGCAGTCTGGTGTGAGCCGGCACCCGGTAAGCCGGAACTTCTGTATCTGGCACATACTCATGTTCCAACGATGTGGGATCGACAACACAAGACGCTTGAACCTCTGGAGTGGCAGCGCCTTCCTCACGATGTCCTGAACCTGAAGCGAACCCTGCCCAACAAGGTCACGTTGACGTCGCATGTGGAACCGGCAAAAGAGGGGGTTCGGATGGAATTCCGAGTCACGAATGGAACCGATCAACCACTGACCGGATTGCGAATTCAAATTTGTGTCATGCTGGCAGGATTGAACGGGTTCGAGCAATTGACCAATGACAACAAAAAGTTGGCATCTCCGTTCGCCGCCTGTCATGACGCCACGGGGAAACGCTGGATCATTGTGGGTTGGGAACGATGCGGTCGTGCCTGGGGGAATCCTCCTTGTCCCTGTGTGCATTCCGACCCCGTTGTGGAAGATTGCCCACCGGGGGAATCACGAGCCGTCCGCGGATGGATCTCCTTCTATCAGGGAGGTGACATCGACAGTGAATTCAAACGGCTTTCGCAGGTCGCTTTTCCCTGACGCGAAGCCTGTTTTCGAGTTTTGGACTCGAACCCGACAGCTTGCACTGTTGTCAGGATTGTAAACGGCACTTTGCAGATCTTTTGGGGTTTGGTACTGCACAATAGTGCCGCCGTCAGTTGCCTAAGAATTCACTTCGGTCGAATCGCACATCAACATGACTCCCGTGCTTTCAGTCACGTCTGCCTGTGAAACAAGAACGTCGCCCGAATGAATATCTTGCAAGATTCGATCGAAGCATCCGCTGATCCCCAGAACGCTGGTATGTTGCTGGATGAGTTGTTTGAGCGACAAGTGGAATTGAGCCGGGACCAGACCGCCGTCATTTGTGGTGGCGAGTCATTGACGTACGGCGAATTGGACGTGGCGGCCAATCAAGTTGCCAGTCTTCTGATTGAACTGGGAGTCGGTCCCGAAACGTGCGTTGCTTTCTGGTTGCCTCGATCAGTGCACGTTTCCGTCGCGATACTGGGAATCCTGAAGTCTGGTGGAGCCTATGTTCCACTCGATGCGGAGTACCCCACAGAACGGGTCGAGTACATTCTGCAGGACTGTGGTAGCCAGCTTGTGATGACGACGAGTGAATTCCGGCAGCGACTGGCGGGATTTTCTGGACGGATCATTCTGCTGGACGAAGAATGGCCTTCGATATCGTCGCGGCCCGGGACAAAACCTGTCTCGCCTGGAATTGATCGCAGTCCAAGCAATCTGTGTTACGTCATCTATACATCGGGATCGACCGGAAAGCCCAAAGGGGTGCAGCTTGAGCACCGTAGTGTCGTTCATCTCGTTCTGACAGAAGCCGCCAGATTCGAGATCCGCCCTGATGACAAAGTCTATCAGGGATTTTCGGTGGCATTTGATGCGTCGGTTGAGGAGTTCTGGCTCGCCTGGTGTGCAGGGGCGACCCTTTACTCGGCAACTCCCGCGATGGTTCATGCGGGGCCCGACTTGCCAGCTCTACTGACCGCTGCCGGGATCACGGTGCTGTCCTGCGTGCCGACGCTGTTGTCGATGATGGAAGGATCGCTTCCATCCGTCCGACTGCTGATCGTCGGGGGCGAAGCCTGTTCGAGCGATCTGGTCCAGCGGTGGTGTCAACCGGGCCGGCGAATGTTTAATACCTATGGGCCGACCGAAGCGACTGTCATTGCGACGTGGACCGAGTGTCATCCGACGGCTCACGTGACCATTGGCAAGCCTTTGCCGGGCTATTCCGCGTTTGTCGTCAATGAGCAGATGCAAATCGTCAGTCATGGTGAGTCTGGCGAACTGCTGCTGGGTGGGGTCGGACTGGCGCGGGGATATGTCGGTCGAGATGACCTGACACAGGAACGGTTTCTCGAATTGAAACTCCCGGATTCCGGGGCACCTGCCGGTCGATACTACAGAACAGGTGACCTGTCTCGCTGGACGCCCGAAGGGAATCTGGAGTTCCTGGGTCGCGCGGACGGACAGGTGAAGCTGCGCGGGTTTCGTGTGGAACTGTCTGAAATCGACTCGGAATTACTCCGATGTCAGGGCGTCCTCTCCGCAGCGGCAGCGGTTCTGGAGGACCCTCCGGGGATTCAGGAACTGGTGGGATACGTTGTTCTGCGGCAGGGTCACTCGATCGATGTCGAAGCGATCCGCGCCAGCTTGCGGCAACGACTTCCTATCTACATGGTCCCCACGATCATTGAAGTCATTGAAGCTCTGCCGACACTGACCAGCGGCAAGGTCGATCGAAAGCGGCTTCCCGCGCCGCGCGGACCCAGGCCCGTGGCAAGTGCAGCATCCGGCGACGACTGGTCTCCGGTTGACGAGATCGAACGCGTGATTCGAGATGCCTGGCAGGATGTGTTTCCTCATTCAGCCGTTCGTCGGTCTGACAACTTCTTTCTCGATCTCGGCGGCCATTCGTTACTCGCGGCGCGGATGGTTTCGATCCTGCGGACGCAAGCCGACTTTCACGACGTCTCAATGCTGGATGTTTACGACCACCCGACGATTGAACAGATGTCGGCAGCCTTGCGAGTGCGTCATGGCGTTGCTGCTAACGCCACAGGCTCGACGACGGCCCCTCGCGAAATTTATCGAGCGACGTCTTGGCAGTATTTTCGGGCCGGGGCGGTGCAGCTCTTTGCGATGTATTTCGTTGTGGGATTCTTTTCGCTGCAGTGGCTTGCTCCCTACCTGACCTATACCGTGATGATGGATGACGAGTACCCGATTGCCGAGGCGGCCGCATGTGCCCTGGCAACATTGACGGTTCTCTATCCGGTAATGATCGTCCTTTCGATCGCCGTAAAATGGCTGGTCCTGGGACGCGTCAAGCCGGGGCGTTATCCCGTCTGGGGAAGTTATTTCCTGCGGTGGTGGTTCGCAGAAGCCTTTCGCAGCATTGTCCCCACCAGTTATTTGACGGGGACCCCTTTGCTGAACTGGTATTACCGGCTGATGGGGGCACGCATAGGTACCAACGTCTACCTCGGAAACGACGGTGGTGCGATGTTTGACATGTTGTCAATCGGCGATGACAGTTGCCTGGGGGCGGATACGCATTTCACTGGAGCGACGGTGACCGATGGCTGGCTGACAATCGGCCGGATCGAGATCGGGGCTCGTTGCTTTGTTGGAACCCGGTCTGTACTGGGGCCATCGACCCGTATGGAAGACGATTCGTCGCTGGAAGATCTCTCGCTGGTGCCTCGCGGTGGCGTGATCCCGGCTGGCGAAACGTGGCATGGTTCACCTGCCTGCGTGAAGACGAACGGTGCCTTGGCAGAATTCAACCGCGTGCCGCGACCAAGCCTGACACGGCGATTTGTCTACGGGGTGTTTTATGCTGTGGGAATCATGCTGTTCCCGCTGTTGCCAATGGCCGCGTTCTTCCCCGGGATGGTGGCCATGGCTCATCTCAACTACCACGACGACTATTACCATTACCTGATCTATTCGCCCTTCGTGGCACTGTCGTTTGTCATCCTCGTCAGCCTTGAGATTGCCGTCCTCAAGTGGATCCTGCTGGGGCGAGTCAAACCCGGGACATATCCACTGCACCATTCCTTTTACTTCCGCAAATGGCTGGTCGACCGGACGCTCGACTTGAGCCTCGACGTCATCGGCCCACTCTATTCAACGCTGTACCTGGCCCCGTGGTACCGACTGCTAGGAGCCAAGATCGGTCGCCGTGCCGAGATCTCGACGGCATCGTTTGTTTCGCCCGACTGTCTGCAGATCGATGACGAAAGCTTCATTGCCGATGCCGCGTCACTCGGGGCGGCCAGGGTCCAAAATGGTGCTGTGACCATTGATATGATTACCATCGGGAAACGAACGTTTGTCGGCAACAGCGCCCTGATCCCTGTTGGTGCTACGCTGCCCGGAAACAGCCTGATCGGGTGTCTTTCGATGCCACCGGCTGTGATGCCGACAAATTCGTCGTGGCTCGGTTCGCCTCCGTTTCTGCTTCCACAGCGGCAGGTGAATTCGAGTTTCACTGTCGAAGAGACTTTTCGCCCGACGTCGTGGCTGGTCGCTCAGCGGCTGTTCATCGAATTTTTCCGGATCACTCTGCCATCGACGTTTTTTATCATGATCACCAATGTCCTGTTGTCCGTCGTGCTGCTGATGTACGGCACGTATGACATCTGGATGATTGCCGCCCTGTTTCCATTGTTCTATTTCCTCGCCGGATTAACCGCCATGATTGGAGTGGCGGCCTTCAAGTGGCTGATGATGGGGCGCTATCAACCCTGTGAGCGTCCGTTGTGGAGTCCATTCGTCTGGAGGACTGAGGCGGTTACCGCTCTCCTCGATAATTTCGCCGCACCATTTTTCCTGGACCTGCTGGCTGGCACCCCCTTCATTTGCTGGTTCTTTCGGTTACTGGGAGCCAAAATCGGCAAGCGAGTTTATCTTGATACGACCGAACTGACAGAATTCGATCTCGTTCAGATCGGCGACGACGCAGCCATCAATCACGATTGCACGTTGCAGACTCACTTGTTCGAAGACCGCGTCATGAAGATGTCGACAGTCAATATCGGAGCGGGATGTCACCTTGGCTCGATGTCGCTGATCCTGTACGACACCGTCATTGAGCGTGGTGCCTCGGTCGATGATTTGTCACTGGTGATGAAGGGGGAGACTCTCCCCGAGAATACGCACTGGACGGGAATTCCAGGACGAAAACATGGATGAGTCAATCGAATGAATTACTTCTGCGTCTCGGTCTATGTCAGCCTCGTTTCCGCCGGCGTGCCGTCGTCAATTCCGGTTGCGAGGAAGTTTTATCTGACGCCTGCCCTGAGCTTTGATGACGCTTTCATGCGTGTCGGACAATTTCTCGCGGAGGCTGCTTCGAATCCGTCGTTATCATTCGACGCCAACAAAGCCTGCCAGATCTATGACATCTTCGAATCTGAGTTGTCCGTGCTTTCGCCTGTTGAAATCTACGCATTTCGAATGAGCGACGAAACCACCGCTACGTCGCTCGCGTTGGAAACAGTCTGCAGCAGTGAAACCGTAATGGGTCACTCCCCCCTTTTGCCCACAGGGGAACAGTACTACGGCGTTTCTGTCGTTGAATACTTCAAATACACCGATGGCAATCAAACCGATTATCCAATTTGGATGAATGTCTATTTGACACCTGGGACGAGCCGTTTTGATGCGGTTCTTCGTGCCTGTGCCTATGCGAATTTGACGGCGTGTTCCGGAGGCGTCAAGTGTGATGACAGACCAGTTGAGCAGGTCATCGCCGGGGCACGAGCCATTTATGAGATACAGGATCACGCCTCCTCGCGACTGAGCGTTCGCAAACCGATCGAAGCCTATTCATTTCCAATGGAGGTTTCATGTGCTGAAGAACTTCGCAAACTCTGTCATGGTCGCCCGCTGAGGGTTGATGACCAGGTGGAATTGGAATACGACTAATGCGCATTCGAACATCGAAAAAACGGGAAGTACTGACACGATGATTCTTGAAGGGCTTGTGACCAGCCAGGATGCTGCCGGGAAGATCAACCTGGCCCCGATGGGGCCAATCGTCGATGCTTCCATGACACGCTTGACGCTGCGACCGTTTCAGACTTCCACGACGTTTCAAAACCTGCGGCAGCATCCGTACGGCGTCTTTCATGTCGTTGATGACGTCCTGCTGATTGCCCGCGCCGCTTTGCATCGGCTGGATCAGATTCCCCCGACCTTCCCTGCCGAAAAGATTCCGGGGCACGTTCTGCAGGATTGCTGCCGCTGGTATGAATTTGAAGTGACCGAGTGCGACGAATCGTCGGAGCGTTCGCGACTGGAAGCGAAGATTGTCCATTCAGGCCGGATCCACGACTATTTCGGCTTGCATCGTGCCCGTCACGCTGTATTGGAAGCAACGATCCTGGCGACTCGACTTCACCTGCTCTCAGAACAGGAAGTCCGATCGCAACTGACGGCACTTGCCATCCCCGTGGAAAAGACCGCCGGACCCAATGAACGCGAAGCCTTTGTACTCGTCTGTAGTGTCGTTGATGAGTGGTATCGACAGGCACGTGCATGAGGCTGCGTCAGTCAACGCGCGTAATGATTTGCAGGATGAGCGGGTGAGGCTCCTGCAGAACCGCGCTGTGAATCCGACGTGAAATTTTCGATCGCGGCTCGGCCGGAGCCTCGCCCTCCCGTGTTGTCGCTAATGGGATCAACGATTTCCCGTGCGAGCGAGAGGCGAAACGTCGACGCTACTTCGGCTGGCTGGCCGCTTTGTCTTCGCTTCGCGCCGCCTGCTTTTGAAAGCGGGTATTCAGGTGTGCAAAGTTGTGCAACCAGCGATCGTAATTCTGTGTCTTGAACTGGAAGAACTCACCGACCTCTGCGTGAGGCAGTACCAGAAACGTTTCTTGTCGTACGGCTTCGACCACACAGTCCGCACAATGTTCCGCTGTCACTGAATTCACGTGCAGAAATTGATGGATCGGATCCTGTAGGTCGAGAAAGTCGGTGGCAACCCCGGCCGGGCAGAGACAGGCCACCTTCAAACCCTCGTTCCGATAATGGACCGACAGCCATTCTGCAAAAGCCACGGCACCATGTTTGGTGACAGAATACGCGGCCGAACCAATTTCCGTCAGCAAGCCGGCCGCTGAAGCCGTGATGACAAATGCACCGCCACCTTGCTCAATCATCTGCGGTACGGTGGCTCGCGAAAGATAGACGTGAGCCAGGACATTAATTCGCCAGAGGCGATCCCAATCGGCATCCGGGGTCTCAAATCCCCCCTTGCTCGTGACCCCCGCGTTGGAAACGACAATGTCGACGCGACCGAACTCCTGCCGCGCTTCCGCGACCAATCGCTGCACATCATCTTCGCACGAAACATCGCATTCGATCGCGACCCCACCCACTTCGGCAGCAACCGTCCTGGCAGAACAAATGTCCCTGTCGGCAATGACAATGCCACGCGGCTTCTCCTGAGCAACGCGCTGACAGATCGCACGACCAATGCCGTTCGCGCCCCCCGTGACCAATACGACTTGATCGACGAATTCCATGGTGGAATGACCCTTGGGAGATGTATTTTTCAATGGCCGGATTTGAATTCATTTAAGAAAGGGAGGCTCTCTTAACACGATTTTCCCAATACGAAAAGCCCGAATTACGGGTCGCCGAACAGAGACTCGCATTTACAGAAAAAAACGTAACTGATACGTTCCGCACGTGTTAGATACTTTCGTTTTGCACAGGTTTTGACGGGCGACCAACGGGAACGACAGTTGCCGTTCTGAAGCGGTCGCTCGAATTCGGTTGAGGGGACGGCCCTCAGTGATCTGCACGCATGTTTTGGCGAGTGGCCCGGGAATCTTGAATATACTATGAGTGATCCGACGCGTGGTATCACCCCGATTGATTTGATGGCGGAATTGTCCGCCGACAGTGCTCGTCCTGCCTCGACAGCCGACGCAGCAGGTGAGACTGATTCGGGTACACGGCACAGCGGTGCAGCACTGGAATCGCTTTCGAATTCGCAGATGTTGCTGGCGTCGCTGAATACGCCAGGGATTTCCCAAGCAGCAGAATTCATCCCGCGCGAACCTGATCGACTGGAGCAACTGGGACTGACCACGGAAGAGATCGAACGCCTGGTTCTGAAACTTCTGCTGGCTCGCGGATCAGTGGAAGGTCGACGCATTGCCCAAAGTCTTTGCCTGCCGTTTGGACTGCTGGCTCCCCTGCTGACGAATCTGAAGACGCTGCAACTGGTCGCCTATCGCAATTCAGCATCGATGGGGGATTACGAATACACACTGACTGACGTCGGACGTGAACGGGCACGGCGGTACAGTGAAGTCTGTACGTACTTCGGTGCTGCTCCAGTCTCACTGGCGGATTACATCAAGTCCGTGAAGGCTCAGACGATCACAAATTTTAATGCCTCGGTCGCAGACCTGAAGCGGGCCTTCGCAGATCTGATCATCAACGATGCGATGCTGCGTCGACTTGGCCCGGCGATCAATTCGGGACGTGGCATGTTTCTGTTTGGCCCCGCCGGTAATGGGAAGACCAGCATTGCCGAGCGAATCACGGCGTGCTTCGGGTCGACCATCTATATCCCGAAGGCGATCGGAATTGATGGGGACGTCATTCGAGTCTTTGATCCGATGATCCACGAGCGCGTTGACGAGACCTCGGCTGGCACCGGGTTGATGAACGATTCGAAAGTCGATTCTCGCTGGATCAAGGTCCGCCGCCCGACTGTGATTGCGGGGGGCGAGCTGACGATGGATGAACTGGAAATCCAGCAGAACAGCGCGACCAACATCTGCGAAGCGCCGATGCAGATGAAAAGCAATTGCGGCACGCTCGTCATCGACGACTTTGGACGACAACGCATGCCTGTGGTGGAACTCCTCAACCGCTGGATCGTGCCACTCGAAAAGCGATATGACTATCTGAGCGTCCCGTGCGGGAAACGAATCCAGGTCCCGTTTGATCAGATCATCATTTTTTCGACGAACCTGGAACCGCGAGATCTGGTCGATGCGGCCTTCCTGCGGCGCATTCCCTACAAGATTCCGGTTCCTGATCCGAGTCTTGAAGAGTTCCACAAGTTATTCGCGCTGGTGGCGAACCAGCTTGGCCTGGCGTACGACAAACGGGCTGTCGACTACCTGATCTCCAGGCATTATCTTCCGGTGAAACGTCCGCTGCGAGCCTGTCAGCCGCGCGACATTCTGCTGCAGGTCAAGTACTTCTGTCAGTATCAGTGGCAACCCGTTCGCCTGACACCCGAAGCGATCGACTTTGCCTGTGAAAACTACTTCTCGGTCATGTGATCCTGCAAGGCCACGCGAAACTCCACCGCCACGTACGCCAGGTCGGTTTCGTCACGCTGAAAAAGATGCGATTCCAGATTGTTCAGCATGCGGATCAGCGCTTCGCGACGTGTCGCTAGCTTGGCGAGATTGTCGGGGTCCGCCCCCGGAAACAGTTCCATCCGATCTTCACGCGTTAACACTTTCCCATTGTCGAAGGGATCAAAAACGATGTCCTCTTTGGGAAATCCTGCGGGGGTTCGTTGCCCGTCATACTTCACAATGTAACGCCCCGACGTCGGCAGGCCGACGATGGGAACGTCCAGTCGCCGTGCGACGGCAATCACAACGTGTGAAACCAGAATCGGCAGGCCTTTGCGTGACGCCAGGACTTTCTCCAGCGAACTGTTATCAGGATTGCTGTAATCCGCGAAGTTTCCGCCGAACTTCTCGTCATCAAACAGAACCTCGCGCAAGGCTTTGACAGCACGCTGAGGGTCGATCGACTTTGGATCAGCGCCACCGAGTTTCTTGCGCACGGCTTTTGCCAAGTCATCGAGTTGGCGAGTGAGTGATGCCTTGTCGACCTGAGGATTCAGGATACGAGAGATCAACCACATACCCTCTTCGAGATCCAGCTTTTCTTCGGGTTGCTCAGCGAACTTCTGGATGGCAGCCTGTAGGGGAATGCGAAGCTGCTGCCGCAGGATGGCGGCCGCACGCGAACGAACTTCGACCGATTTGTGGTTCAGCGCTGTTGTCAGTTGCGGAACTGCTGTTTGTCCAAATTGACGAAGTTCCGTCGCGGCCGCTTCACGCTCGTCGAACAGGGCAGAGCCCAATTGCTGAATCAGCTTTGAAATCCGTGCGGACTCTTCCGCGCGCACCTCAATCTCGTCCGCTCCAGACGAAGCGGCGACGTACCACCCGAGTACGAGAACAAGACTCAGCATGAGTTTCGGTTTGAACATTTCATTTCATCGGCTGTACCGGACATCGCCTCTCGAAGCGATCACTGTTGACGCATGTGTTCATTGAACGGGATGTCACTTGAATTACAACCCTGGATCGTGATCCCGACGAAGAATTCACAAAAATCAAACTTTCTTCAGGTAGCAATTACAGAGGCCTCTGAAGGTAGATCGTCATGGTGTCAGCGTGTACCTTTGATGTGCTCGCCCGGAATCGGGATCGCGCCTGGCGCGGCTTGGATTCGGTTGCCGACCCGACTGGAAACGGCGTTCACCAGTCCGGCAGTTTGTCGGGTGCATCGCACGGAGGAATGATCGCCACACATGTGAGGAGGAAAGCATGTCATTTATTCGCACGGGGAGCCTTGCGCTCGCACTCGTCGCGACGGTCACCGGAACACTCGCGGCAGGCGAGACAACTGGGGCTGACGATTCTGATGCCCCACGGTGGCGTCGCAGTTACAAACAAGCAGCCGAAGAGGCCCGCCAGAGGAGGCGACCAATCCTCATCAAGATCACGGCCACATGGTGTGGGCCCTGTCGACAGATGCAGCAACTGACGTTCACGGATGAGCGAGTCCGCCGTCGCCTGCGGCGCGATTTCGTCCTGCTGGAACTGGATGCGGATGAGCATCCGCAACTGATCGCTGACTTCAAAATCGAAGCGTACCCCACCACGCTCGTCGTCTCACCCGAACTGAAGATCGTTAAGCGTCTTTCCGGATTTCAGTCGGCGGGGGATCTGGTCAGTGTTCTGGAGATGGTCCGAATCAAAGACGATACGGACGATTCCAGTGAAGTTGATGATTCCGATGCCGTATCCGCACTGGCCGCGATGAATGTCAGCCACCTGGGATTTGACGGGTTTTGCCTCGCGAGCCTGTTGGACGACAATCGCCTTCGAAGGGGATCCGCCGAATTCACAACCGAGTACAAGGGGCAGAGAGTCTGCTTCCATTCGGATGATCACCGTCAGCGGTTCCTGGCAGATCCCGAGCGTTACTGGCCGGTCGCCAATGGAAACTGCCTGGTCAGTTCCCGCGACGCAGGCTCCTCTGCAACCGGGGACCCACGGGTCGGCGTGATCTGGCGAGGCAAACTGTGGTTTTTCAGCGACCGGGAAACTCAACAGCGATTCATCCAGATGCCTCATCAGTACGCTGAAAGCCTGTAAGCTGACAGGGCAGTCGCATGCCCAAAGTGTTGTCAACTAACTCGCTATTGGGTGCCACGGTCTTGGAGTCCTCGACAAGGCCGTGCTCATTTGGGACCGGAGAGTGGCACGCTGGCCCAGACATCGCTTTGGATGTCTGGGGCGAAATCATTTGCCGAGTGACTGGGTTCTTGCTTGAGCAACGCAGTTCGTTGGGATCATTCACCGTTGCGACGCAATCAGGGTAGAATGTGAACGCACATCATTTTTTCGTTCAAGCAACAATTTCATGAGCTTCGCACCAATCGTTTCGTCAAGTCGACCACCGGGCCCTCGTGGCCATTGGTTTTGGGGGAATGTTGCGGCATTTCAGTCGGATCGACTGGGATTCATGAGTGATGTCGCCCGCGATTACGGCGGAGTCGCCTACATTCGATTCGCTTCGCGGGAAGTCTGGCTCGTCACGGAACCGTCTGTGATTGAATCTGTGCTGGTCACACAGGCTCGGCAATTTCGAAAGCACTTTGCCCTGCGAATCAATCCCGTCGTACTCGGAAACGGGTTGTTGACCAGCGAAGGAGACTTCTGGTTGCGACAACGCCGATTGGCGCAACCGGCGTTCAATCGGAATCAGATTGCCAGCTATGTTCCGACTTTTGTCGAGCATACGGCGCGAATGCTGGATCGGTGGAAGTCGGGCGAAAGTCGTGATGTTTTGCAGGAGATGATGGCACTGACCCTGGGCATTGCTGCCAAAACGTTGTTTGGGGCAGATGGTGATTCGCTTGCCGAGCGAGTCCGAGCCGCGCTGAACGTGACTCAGGAAGAATTCGTCCGGCGGATCGCCAGTCCGATTCAGATCCCCAACTGGATTCCGACAGCTAGAAACCGAAGATTGATGCGGGCTGTCCGGGATCTCGACACGATCGTCTATGATTTCATTCGCCAACGCCGCTCATCGCAGGAACCGCGTGATGACTTATTGTCCCGACTACTCGCCGCACGTAATGACGGTGCCGGCGGGGGGATGTCTGATAAGCAGTTGCGAGATGAATGCCTGACGATTTTTCTGGCTGGCCAGGAAACAACAGCACTCGCCCTCTCGTGGACCTGGTATCTGCTGGGAAGTCATCCGGAAGCGGCTGCGCGAATCTACGCGGAAGTCGACACCGTTTTGCAGGGACGCGTGCCAACGCTCGACGACTTACCAGGGCTCCGCGAGACAGAGTTCGCGTTGCTCGAGTCGATGCGACTTTATCCGCCCGCATTCATTGTTGGACGCGAATCCCTGGTGAATACCGAAGTCGGCGGCTACCTCTGCCGACGCGGAACAACCGTGTTGATGCCGGAATCCGTCGTCCATCGCGATCCGCGATTCTTTCCCATGCCGAACGAGTTTCTTCCTGAGCGATGGCGGGACGACCTGGAGAAGCGACTTCCCAATTGCGCGTACTTCCCATTTGGGGCGGGGCCGCGGATCTGCATTGGCAATACCTTCGCCATGATGGAAATGACGTTGGCCCTGGCCATGATGGCTCAGCGATTTCATTTCACGCTGACACCAGGTCAACAGATACGCATGGGCGTCCAATTCACGCTACGCCCCAGTCCTTCAGTGATGACGACTCTCGTACCGCGAATTTGATCAGCGTTTGACTCTCAATAGGCTGTGTTTGTAGCCGTAGCCGAAGTAGATCACCAGACCTAAGCCCATCCAGGCGAACAGCCGCCACCAGTTTGCGGATGGGAGCGAAAACATCAGGAGCAGACAGGTCAGGATTCCCAGGATTGGAATCAAAGGGACAAGCGGGCACCGGAAAGGTCGTGGGGCATCAGGATTGGTGACTCGCATAATCAACACGGCGGCACAGACGATGACGAATGCGAACAGTGTTCCGATGTTTGTCAGGTGCAAGAGTGCATCAATGGGCAAGAAGCCAGCCAGGAAGGCAACGAAAATTCCGATCGCAATCGTGCTCTTCCATGGCGTCTGAAATCGGGGGTGGATATCCGCAAAGAAGGCTTTCGGAACCAGGCCATCGCGAGCCATCGCCAGAAACACGCGGGGCGCACTTAGCATCATCACCAATAGAACGGATGTCATCCCTGCCACGCCTGCCGCGGCGATAATGGCTTCGGCCCAAGGCAGGTTGACCTGATGGAACGCGGATGACACGCCCGAATCGATATTGATTTTGTCGTACTTCACCATCCCTGTCAGGACGGCGACAACCAGAATGTAAAGAACCGTGCACAACACGAGCGAGGCGACGATTCCGATCGGAACATCCCGCTGCGGGTTCTTGGCCTCTTCAGCGTGCGTAGAGACCGAGTCAAAACCGATGTATGCGAAGAAGATGATGGCCGCACCGGCCAGCATCCCCACAGGATTGCCGTTGGCGTCCACCTGTCCAGCGATATGACACCCGAACAGGTTCAGTCCCGTCCAACCGTACGGTGCGAATGGGACCCAGTTCGACGGCTGGACATAGAATGCCCCGACCAGAATCACAAACAGCACCGCAGCCAGCTTGATAAAAACCATCAAGGCATTGAAGCTGGCACTCTCGGAAATCCCCTTCACCAGAATGGCCGTGATCACTACCACAATCACGACCGCAGGCAGATTAAACCACGATCCCGTCAGGATGTACTGTTCATTCTGGTAAATGACAGTGGCCCGATTCAGGAAGTCAGGGAGATGAATTCCCAGTTTTTTAAGGACTTCTTGCGAATAACTCGACCACGAATTCGCCACCGTGGCGGCACCGACGGCATATTCCAGAATGAGGTCCCAGCCGATAATCCACGCGAACAACTCGCCCAGCGTCACGTAGGCATAGGTGTAAGCACTCCCTGCGACAGGCGCCATCGACGCGAATTCCGCATAACAGAGTGCCGCAAAAATACAGGTCAGCCCGGCGACGACATAGGACAGCATCAATGCGGGGCCAGCCACATCGTGAGCCGCTTTTCCGGTAGCGGCAAATATCCCCGCCCCAATGACTGCACCAACACCAAGGGCCGTCAGATTGATTGGCCCGAGTGTCCGCTTCAGCCGTTGGTCCCCCTTCATTTCCTCGAGGAGCAGATCCAGTCGCTTGGTTTCAAAAAGTTGACGCCAGTTCATTGTAATTGATTGGTCCGGTAAAAATGATCTGCTCGAATCGGGCCCGGCACGTCAGTGGCTCGCCCCTAAATAGCCCTGAACGAAGCTGGTCGCATTGGTAAATCAGTTACTCGCAACCACTTGTGTTGTTTTGAAGGCGAACCCACGTGAAAGGATTTCCTTGTGGGTATTATGCAGAAAGTGCTTCGTGTTTGGAAGTCGAAGCGAGAGCGAAGAATGCACGTGTCCGAATGGATGGTGGGATTAGATGCTGGTTGGCGAATGCGAGGTAAGATTATCCGCAATTTGGTGCGTGGAGAATCCATACCAGAATCGCTCGAATTCATCGTTGCGGTCGGTCACAGATCGATCGTGTCGTGGAGTGAATTGTAACTGATGGAATTCCGGGATTGGTTGATCGCCGTGAAGATAATGGGGTTGCTATGGTGGCAGAATTTTTCGAGTTCCGCGTACTCGTCGCGGTTGCCGGATCACCACAACAGTATCGATATCAGCGCGCCACATGGACACAGGAATTGCTGGTCATGGTCGAGCAAACAGGAATTCTAATCAGTACAAGCACCAAAGGGATGGCACGCGTTGTCTGGCGATCAATTCTTCAAACGCAGACGGCCCATCTGGCAACGCTGTGAAGCATTTTTGCAGGCTAAAATTGGAGTTTCCATGAGTGGAGCGGCGATGGCGACGCCTATGTCCCCTACTGTTCGGAGTACTTGATATGACGAGATCTGGCATCCCTTCAGGATGCTTTGTGCTCTCGCGTTCTTCGATCCGGGGGGCGCCGCTTCGCTTTGACCCCCGGCTACGATCTGTGACGCCTTCGGCGTCAGGAATGCCTCACGTCGTGTTGTGCTGCGTCACCGCCTCAGCTTCGAATTCGACGTCCCGTGATTGCCATTTTCCGAAGTCGGTTTCGGCAGGATGGCAGGGACTGTAGCGAGGGGATTTATGATCGCGAAGCGATCAAAGAAAGTAGCCGGGGGTTGCAGCGAAACGGAAACCCCCGGAACAGGTCTTTGTTATGCGACTGATTCCCGGCTCAACGGACCATCTGGGCCGTCAGAGTTTGTCAGTCGCTTCAATCGAGCGACCAGAATTCTTCGTCGTCGACCGGGGTTACCGACAGTCGGGCCGATGGGAGATCGTCGACATGTTGACGTTTCGGTCTCGATACGTGTGGCTCGTACCCCTTGACGGTGTACGGTTCCAGCATCCGATCGACACGTTTTTCAATATTGGTCAGCAGATCCCCTTCGCTCAACGAGACGAAAGTAAATGCCGAACCCTTGGTTTCATGAGACGACAGTCGACCGGTTCGTCCGATCCGGTGCACGTAGTCATCACAGTCTTCAGGGATGTCGAAGTTAATGATGTGCGAGATCCCGCTGACATCGATCCCACGTCCCATGACATCGGTGGCAATCAACAGGCGAATCTGGCCATCGCGAAACTGCTTCATGACGCGGTCACGGGCACTCTGGGCCAGATCACCGTGGATGAATGCCGACTGAGGAAGTCGTCCCGAGAACCGGCGAAAGACTTCTTCTGCACCGCGCTTCGTGCGAGTGAACACGATTGCCTGCTGCGGCCGTTCCTGAATCAACAGTTGCACGAGGACTCGGAACTTGCGGTCGGGATCGACCGAGACGTAGTACTGATCGATGGTATCGCTGTTCACCGTATCGATCGACATGTCAATCCGTTCCGGATCACGCATGTATCGGCGAGCCAATCGCTCGACTGGCGGAGGAAGCGTCGCGGAGAGCAGCAGAGTTTGGCGTTCTGGGGGAACCTGACGCAGGATCTTTTCGATATCAGGACGGAACCCGATGTCGAGCATGCGGTCTGCTTCATCGAGCACCACAACGCGCAGGTGCCCCAACTTGAGGTAATTGCGGGTCATCAGATCGATCACGCGACCCGGAGTCCCGATAACGATTTGTGCACCACGTTCCAGTTGTGTGATCTGAGGTCGCAGAGGGCGACCGCCGACGCAACAGGCGGTGGTGACATCATGATTGATCGACAACCGAACCGCTTCATCGGCAACCTGCTGACTCAACTCACGCGTGGGAGTCAGTACCAGGACCTGAGTGGGGGTGTCATCGAAATCCATTCGTTCCAGCATCGGCAGAACAAATGCGGCCGTCTTGCCGGTTCCTGTTCGTGCCTGCCCGATGCAATCTTTTCCGGAAACCGCGATCGGAATGAATGCAGCCTGAATCGGACTGGGGGTCTGATACCCGACGGCGCGAATTGCTGTCAGCGAATCTTCGCTGAGCCCCAGATCTTCAAATCGTGACGGTACCTGCTCCATGACTTCAATCAACCAAATCATCCTTCCAACAGTTGCCTGCCACCCATCCGGCAAGGCGAATTCCATACCTTCCAACACAAGTATTCTCAATTGACTATAGGTCGCATACGGATCAAGGTCAATCAAGTTCATACCGATGCGTCTTTTATGGGGATTTCCACAAGTCACGAAAACGGACGTTTCGATTGTTCGATCAGCCGTGTTTTCCGTGCGATCCGTGTCCAAGTGCCCGTTTGCGACAGGTCCAATGCCTTTTTGAAGCTGGGCAGGATGTCGGGTGGGACCAGTGGCGCTTCGCCGCGCCGGTCCACCATCAATTCTCGACGTTTCCTGATGGTGGGCCGGCGCTCGAAGCGAGTTGGTCCCACCCCACATTGAAAAAGCCGATTGCCCTGCCGTTTGCGACGTGAAACTGGTTTCTCGTCCACGAAACTGGTAGTTTAGGAACGTCAAACACTTTTTCCGCACGACGAACGAAGGCGTTCCCAATCGATGTTAGAGACCACCGGACCTGACTTTACGAAGTCTGAACTGATTCCCGTTATTGCTCAGGACGAGGCCACCGGCGACGTTTTGATGCTCGCCTACATGAACGCCGAAGCGTATGCCGAGACGCTGAAAACGGGACGTGTCTGCTATTTCAGTCGCAGCCGTCAGCGCCTGTGGCGCAAGGGTGAGGAAAGTGGGAACGTCCAGGAATTGAAGGCAATCTTCTACGATTGTGATGCCGATACGCTGCTGGTCAAAGTCCATCAGATTGGCGGGGCGGCCTGTCACGAAGGATTTAAAAGCTGCTTCTTCCGCCAGATCGATCCCAAAACAGGAGCTGTGACTGTCATCGGTGAACGCCTGTTTGACCCGAAAACAGTCTACAAGAAATAGAACCTTACGAGTCGGCGGTGTGTCCGCAGCTAATCGCCCTAACCCGCTGTTTTCGTAATTCCCATATTTTTGACCTTACGCTATCGACGAGCCTGACATGACCGAAAAGCTGATTAAACTGGGAATTCCTGCGGGCAGCCTGCAGGACGCAACCGCCGAACTCTTTAAGAAGGCGGGATACACGATCAAGTTTTCGTCCCGGTCTTACTACCCGGAAATCGACGATCCCGAAATTGAATGCATGCTGATTCGGGCTCAGGAAATGGCTCGATATGTCGAGCAAGGAGTTTTGGACGCCGGGATCACAGGTTACGACTGGGTGCTGGAAAACAACGCCCAGGTTCACGAAGTCTGTGAATTGATGTTTTCCAAGGTCAGCCGTCGTCCGGTTCGCTGGGTGCTGTGCGTCCCCAATGATTCACCAGTTCAGACGGTCAAGGATCTTGAAGGAAAGCGAATTGCTACCGAAGTCGTGGGACTGACCCGAAATTATCTGGCCAGGCATGGTGTTACCGCGCAAGTGGAATTCTCGTGGGGAGCAACCGAGGTCAAGCCGCCGAAGCTGGCTGATGCAATCGTAGAAGTGACAGAAACGGGCAGTTCATTGCGTGCGAATAATCTGCGCATCGTCGATGAGGTTTTGCAGAGCACGACACGGCTGATCGCCAACAACTCAGCATGGAAAGTCCCCGCCAAGCGGGAAAAGCTCGAAAACATCTCGTTGATGCTGAAATCCTGTCTGGCGGCGGAAGGGAAAGTTGGCTTGCTCATGAATGTGCGTCGAGTCGACCTCGCCAACATTCTTCAGCAACTTCCGGCCTTGCAGAAGCCGACAGTGGCATCGCTGTCCGATCCAGATTGGGTCGACGTGAACACGATCGTGGACGAGTCCTACGTCCGAATGATTGTTCCGCGACTGAAAGCCGCCGGAGCCACAGGAATCGTTGAATATCCGATCAACAAGATCATCGATTGAATGTCTGACGCAGCAGATCAGGCAAGGTCGCTGAAAACTTGCTGCGAGGCATGACGTCATCACAGCCTGCATCACGGGCCTGTTCGAGTCGCACGGTATCAACGTGCGACCCGAACGCGATCACCACGGGACGCGGCGTTTCCAGTTGTTCGATCAGCGACCGCGGGTCAATGTCGGCCCATCCCAGATCAAGAAAAACTGCCCGTGGCTTCACGGCGGCAATTCGAGTCTTGATTGAATCCGCATTTCCCACGGTTTCGATTCGTAATCCCAGCGATGCTGCGGTACTCGTGATTTTGCTGGTAAACATCAAATCACGAGTCAGCAGCAATCCATCAATCGCTAGAGTTTTCGAATCGGAATCCGTCAATTCGCTTCTCCTGAGGGCAGTCCCCTCAACCCGGCTACTACTGAAAGCTGAAAGCTGACAGCTTCAAAACGCTGATCACTCTAAATCGGGCTGCGATGGAAATGTACGTGCTTCCAACCCGCGTCTTGCTTTTCCCAGACGCGAGTTTCCATCGCTGCGACCGAGACGGGGGCACCGTTGCCGTCGAGTTTCTGAACGACGCGGACATAGGAAATTACGGCACTGTTGCCCATCACCCGGACATGTGGTGAGGCGATCGTTGACTGTCGAGCGGGCTTCGTCGGCGTCGACGGAAGATCAAAGTAGAACTTGTGGAATGCCAGTCCACCCACAACCTGCCCCAGTGCTTCGGGTTCAAAACAGGTGATGGAGGCGTCACACAGTGATTCGTAGGACTTCCAGTCACCTGAATCGATTGACGTCAGCAATTTTTGACTCAGTGCCAGCAACTCTTGTTCGACAGCGGACATTTACCAGGAACTCCTTAGAGGTTAGACAGAAACTGTGAGAAACCATTGTCTTCGTCCGTCGGTTCAGCAGCAGGTTGAGCTGGCTCCTGGACCGTCGGTACGTTTGCTTCGGCAGGCGGGGCGAATGCCAAATCTTCAGGAGCCGCATCGGGTGTGGAATTGGCATCCATCGTCGGCAGGAAAACGCTCGGTGCAACAGGAGCAGCATCCGGGACCGTTGCCTCGTGTTTTGCGGTGGCTCCTTTTTCCTTGCGACCGAACATCGAAAACAGGGACTTCAACCCCTTTTTCGGAGGCTCTGCCGGCGGTGGCGTTGCAGCGGCGCTGGAGGTGAATTCAGGAGTTGCCACGCCAAACATGAATTCCGTCGGTTGGTCGATTTCTGGATCGGCAGGGGCTGTATCCGCAAATCCGAAATTGAAGGCCGGATCCAGAAGTTCGGTGTCGGCGTGAGGAGTTGACGTGGCTGGGATCGTTTCGACGGGAGGCTGGACTGCTGCGATCTGTTCTGGCACCGCAGGAATCGGCTCCGGTGGAACTGCAATTTCGTTGACCACTGCAACTTGCTGCGGGGCGATTTCAGGAACAGAGGGGCTGATCGGGGCCTGCGCGACCGTTTCTATGGCCGGAGCGGAAGCGACCGGAAAAATCATCTCTGTCGAGGGCATTTCCGGGGCGCGTGGCACACCCGACCGGGGCAAAACAATTGTGGCACTGGTTGTCGCCACATAATCGATCACAAACTCGGCTGGTCCCACCACCAGGCGCGCCCCTGGGGCAATCGCGGTCGGCTGATGCGGGGTAATGAGCTGTCCATCGACCAACGTCCCGTTGGCGCTTCCCAGGTCTTCAACGTAGACGGCGTCTTCACCCAGCGTAATTCGACAGTGGTTACGACTCACCTGGCTCGACGCAATCTTCAAATTGCATTCCGTGCTACGTCCAATCAACGTTACAGGCAAGAGTTTCACCTGCTTGACGTTCGCTTTGTCGTGAAGAACCTTGAGGCGAGCCTGCATGGCAGTCTCTTTCGGGCGGGGTTTCATGAGTTGAAGATTTGCGGTGCCTCAGATCATACACCACTGTGAATCCTCTTCACAAATGAAAGTGCTGCCAATCAGGGGGCCCGTTCTACGATTTTTCGATTTTGGCCGGAAGAAGCCATGGTCTTTGAAGGGCGCTTTTGTCCGACCAAAATCGAGAATGAGACCCCACAACAAAGTCGGCGGCGTACCGCGCCCGCTGAGGCCGAGTCCGTGCTACAGTCGTCTTAACCGGCAGCGCCAATTCGAATTCCATGAATTTCGAAGGTTGATTTTGAATTGTTTGCAAATCAAAGGCGCAAATGTCCGATCCTCTGACAGCGTGCCATGCAAGTCGACGGAACGCCCGCGGGACAGGGAGGTCGTCGGCAGTTGAGAGATGCCATTGCAGGCGCACACTTCTATGCGACCAGGTTGAGAATCCTCTGTCTCCACATGACGTGGAAATGTCTGTGGAAACTCAAATTCGTCTTAACGCGCAGCCGCGTCGACCGTCTGCATCATCATGCCAGTTTCGTGCCTCAGGCCGATGTAGGACTCACTAAGATTGACTGTTGTGTTATTCAGCAGGTGCCCCCAGTCTCGCACGAAGTCCGGCAGGCTTCGTTTCTGGATCCGCCCCAACTCAGTTTGATCCGTATTCACTTCGAGAACTTCGCCGGGTCCCAACGACCCGATGGCAACCTGAATACACGGGGCGTTCAGTCGCCAATCGTTGAATGATCGCGTGGGATGAATCTCACGAATTTCGACGCGCCCGCTATCCAGATCGACGACACCCAGATAGGCGGATGTCCAAACCAGCACTGTCTTGTTCAAACTCCAGCCGACGATAAATTCTTCACTGCTGACAACACCGACCGAACGGACTTCACCGTCGACCAGATGCACTTCCAGGATTTCTCCCAGCGAGACATTCGACAATTCTCCGCGAACACGGTCGTTGTTTAACGATGTCGAAACTGCTGGATTGTGCATGGCGGATGGCTTTGGAAGAATTGGGAATGTGATCCAACACCAAAGAATGGATGACGGTGTCAGAAATGTGACATCTTTCCCGTGAATCTGCGTAAATTTCGACATCGTTGCCCGGAACGCGAGTCAACTGGCCTGGAATTGGCCACCGGCGTTGAAAAACGTCAATTCCGTGTCGTGCATTTCAGGGTGAGTCCGCTTCCGAAGTTTCAACGTGGGAGCGATCAGCAGATCCCAGTTGACTGGCGGCAAACAAGATCGCGACAGGGGTGATCTGCATCAGAAATCGATGGCTCGATCCCCCAATGTGCTCTTCTAATTGGACTGGTGCCAGCATTCCTGCCACCAGGAGCGCTGCCAAAGCGCCCAAGACATCAATTAACAACAGCATTTGAGCAGGCCGCATCAGCCGACGAGGAGCAAACATCATTGCCACAGCCATGAACCACCATTGAAGTCCCCATTCATACCACTCCCAAAACATCCGCTGACCAAGATGGGGAGCCGACCATGTCAGCGTTTGAAATCTCTTAAACAGATATTCGACAGATAAGCGATCTGCATATGCCATTTCTGCGGTCTGTGGCAAATCACGTCGATGCATCAGCCACGGTACGACGATCACTGCGGCACAAGTCGAAACGACAATTCCTGCAACAAGAATTGTTCCGACAGATTCGCTCACTCGCCCGTTCTTCTCGATCCCATGATTGCGGCGAACATGGCCAGAGAGGGATTGGACAGTCAGCATGAGAGCCAGTGCCACCATGTCGATGATCAGGTACGCAATTCCTTCGTCCTTGGTAAATACCGTCAGCCCACTCGACAGGCCAGCAATGATCAACGAACTGATCGACAAAACACCATCACGGCGCAACCGCTCAAGGACGTCCCAGGCATAAAGTATGGCAATTCCATGAAAACAGGCGACCGGGGCATCGGCCTGTCCACACAGAAACCCATATTCGTTGGGCATCAATGCTGGGACAGTCGCGAGTATCATCCCCCACAACCAAGCTCTTGCGGTCGTCAGATGCCGCATCAAAACTCCTACCGTTGTCAGCACCAGGCCGGCAAACAAGAGTGGAAAATAGACCTTCGCCAGCCGATCATTGATTTCTCCCAGCAGAAAATACAGGTGCACTTGTGCGAGTGGGATCAGTAGCGGATAGCGCGGGTGTCCCTGGACAAAATCACGTTCAGCCAGATCGGCACTGCGAATCGACCGATCCTCGAACATGACCGAAGCCTTAATGGAAAAGTGAGCTCGTTCATCCCACAGGCGTAGCGGAGTCATCAACGACTGAACCAGGGCTACGACAGTTAGCAACCCAATTCCCCATTGGCATGCTATACAAAACGCGGCCCCTTCGGCGTTCCGACCTTGATCTGGTGACGAAAGACGCTCGCTTACTCCATTGATTCCGTTGATGATGCGACTCTTGAGTAACAGCAGCGGAATCCCCGCTATAATTCCCAGTCCCGCAAGGACGATGCTGGTGGATGGCCCCAGAGTTCCGCCAAGCCATGACCAGAGGAAGAGTCCCCAGGCGTTCAAGCCGATCCCCAGCACAATCCCCAACCCCAACTGCTCACAAAAGGCATGCGACGTTTTGCTGTCGGTCCAGCGAAACACCAGTCGCGTCACTGCCAATCCCAGAAGCCATTGCCCCAGAAGACACACCACCACAATCAGCAGTTGAGACATGACCACGACGATTCCAAGTGCTGAGATCACTGCCTGAACAGAAGCCAACACTTCACTTATCGGGGACGGGCTGATTCAACAGCAGTGCCTTCACAAATCTGACAGGCGGGGAACCGAACGAGATGGCACCATCGTGATAGCGTTTCAGTGTAAAGTCCTTGCCCCAGGCCATTCTTGCCGCAGTACGAAGATCACGATGTTCCTGAAAGCCAACAAAGTATGTGGCGAGTTGAGTCGACGTCACTTGAGCCCGAATCCACTTGCCTGCGGCCTCGCGTTCTTCCTGAAACGTGTCATGCATCATCAGATGCATGGCCTCTTCGCGTCGAATTCCGTCCACATGAAACGACTGGTCGAGCAGCGCGTTTGAAATGACTCGCAGGTACCACTTGAGCGTCACCAGACGCATCAATGGGTCACGATCCAGAAACCCCTCTTCAGACATCATCTGTTCGGTATAGCAGGCCCATCCTTCGACAAACACTCCCGAAGACAGCAGTGCTCGCAATCGATTCGGGCTGCGGTTGGCATGTGCCAGTTGCAGAAAGTGTCCGGGGATCGCTTCATGGACAGTCAGGTTGTGAATGGACCGAATGTTATATTCGCGAAGGAACGAAGTGCACTGCGCATCACTCCAGTCGGATGGCAATGGAGCCACGGCATAGAAGGTCTTTTGCCCTACCTCAAGCGGCCCTGGTGAATCGCAGTAGGCCACAGAAACACCGCGTTGAAACTCAGGCATCACGATAATGTCGAGCGGGTCGGGTGGAATCGTGACGAGGTCATGCTTGCGAACAAATTCCGTCGCAATCTTCAGCGATTCACGAGCGGCAGGAACCACACCATCGCGAGCGGGAATTTCTGCGTAGGCCTTTTCCAGCGATGCCAGAATCGCCTTCCGCTGTTGATCCGGTGTCGGAGTGTCGGGCCATTGGACATCGGGCTGCAAGCTGCGCGCGATGGCGTACATTTCGCTACGAACCCGTCGAATCTCGAACTCAGCCCGCTCGCGAATGTCCGCTCGCGTCAAACTCGTTCCCAGGGTGAAGGCGAGTTTCTGATCGTAAAGTGCGGGCCCCAGTCGAGAGTCACCCTTCGCCTTCGGAAGCAACTCGTTTTCAAGCCACTTCTGATGCTGCTCAACCTCTTCAGTGGTCTTTGCAATCGCCTTGATCAGCCGACCGCGTGTGGCCTCTGGCAGTGAAGCCAGATGGGGACGGACCATGTTGTCGATAATGCTGAGAACACCACGATTCTGCTTGATGGCTGTTTCTGCATGAATTGGCGGGACTCGTGATGGTTCCAGCGTTTCGCGAATCTGCCGGAAGAGTCGCGGGTACTGTTCCAGTCGTGCGGCAACGCTGGTCAGCCGTTGTTCGACGGGCGCAAACTCTCGCGCCATCAAACCATAAATGGCTCCACCTGTCAGTTGCGTGTAATGAATGGGATTCCACGCCCAGTCCTGCAAAGTCTCGAGGGACCAGAGATCTCCCAGAAGGCTATGCTCAAGCAAACGGTAGTCGACCTGGTTATCGCGAGACAACTTGGCGCGATCAACCTTCTGCAACTGGTTCAGGAACTTGCGGCAGAATTCCCGCTGTCGCTGGCGTGCGGCGGGACTGACTTCGTCGAGTTGTTGATCGAACCGATGGTCCCCCAGCGACGTCGCACCACTCGGCGAAAGCGAAGGAGATTCTTCGATATACGATTTGGCAATGGCGTGAAACGCCTGATCCACGGGACTCTCCTGTTGTTCCGCCGCCAATTCTCCACCGGAACAGGCAACGACGATGAAACTGACAATGACGATCTGACGCATTGGGGCCTCGTGAAAACGCCGTTTTCTACCAAATCGCCCGTATGGTCGTCAGCACACACGCTGTCGTCAACAGGGCGCGCCCCTTTTTCAAATTGCCGTACGCCACCGCGGTTGGCAAGCGGTGGAACGTCGTCGTCAAACCGACATTTGCCAATCGTTCGTATTCGTCATGGAACTAACGTCTGTTGAGCCTTAGAATTCGAATGAGTCCGTACCTTACTGACGAGACCTTGCAGACCAACGGTTCACGGAAATCTGAAATGAGAACGACATATGGCTGATGATCGCGCAAATGAGTCGCCTCCCAATCCCTATGCAACCAATTCGATGGAAGCAACGACGAATGCCGCGGCGAAGCGTACGCCACCCGTTGCCGAGCGATCAGGATGCGGTTGCGTCATCCGAGTTCTGCTGGGACTTTTCTTGCTGTTTCTGGCTGTCATCGCGCTGACTTACTATGTCGTAATGCATACCTCCTGGCCGCTGCGCAGCGTGGCGCGCGCGATTGAAAAGCAAGGGACGCCCATCAATCTGCGACTGAAAGGAATATCGGGCTCGATCTCATCGGGAATGCAGATCAAGTCGATGGAATGGAAGACCGGCCAGGTCACCGATGTCCGGGTCAAGTACAACGGGATCGTGGACATTCTCTATTCCCGAAGACTGATCCTGCACGAGATCCACGTTGGCAAAGCTCATCTGAACATCACTGGCTTCAACCCTGACTCGCTGAATGACGGAAATGCGCCGCCCCCTCAAAATGCGAATGGCGGCAATGAAGAGTCCCCATTAAAGTTGTTTCAAATTGACCGATTGAGTCTTAACGACATCGAAATCAAAGACGATAAGACAGGTTTTCTGCTCTCCATCCCGACCATCCTTTGGACGGGGTTCAAGGCGGAAAAAGGAAAGATCGAGTTCGGGGATCTCACGGCAAACAGTGATCGACTGACCATCGAGACCACCCCATCGACCTCACCCGAGTTCCAGCGTCACATTCAGGCGGTCATCTTTCCGAAACTGCACTCCACCATCCGGAAGCCGATTAAATTTTCCATCGATTTTGCATACGCCGAGGACAAGTTCAAATACAAGTGTGACATCTTTGATGGAAAGCTGACAATCGCAACACAGCCAGATCAGTCCGCAGTCTCCCAATGCCAGGGGCTGAATCTCGATGAGTACTTTGACGCCGTATTGCCGCGAGAGTTGACGGTGACGACTATCCAGACAGACGATCTCCAAAAGTTGAATTCCCTTGAGATCCGCGGTGGATCATTCAAACTCGGCAAACGAACATTTGTGATCACTCCTCAGAAGCTCGAACATCTCGCCGAAGCTAAAAGGATCAGCAGCACGTTGGCCACCAGTGACGAAGGTGGCATTCAGATGAGTTACGGCGTCGCGGTGATGGAAAACGATCACGGAGTTCCAGCGATCAGTCAGCAAATCACTTCAAATCCGTCAATGACCCCGCGCGAGGTTCTGGCTCAACTCTTCTATGCCAAGTCCGTCGCCGATCTCAGTGAATCCGAACAACAGGAACTCGACAAGATAAGTGCATCATTTCGACCGATCAAGCAGATGGACGAAGCCGCTGCCGAACCTGAAAAGCAGGAGTAAGAACAGAACCTGTCATTGCGCGACTGCGCCACCGAGGTTTGTGCTGGCAACCGATTTGCCATGTGGCGAACAATCTGCGACAGACCATTCTGAATATTGCATCAGTCCGGTTTTTTGTGTGCTATGTTGCTACGACCGGGATTAGATGATCGTCCCGCCGCAGTACCGTCTTTAAAACACTTTCATTTTGACTCCAGACGCATGCGATACGTCGGACGCATCACGGATTGGTATGACGACAGGGGATATGGGTTCGTAACGCCAGATCTTGGTGGCGAACGGACCTTTGTCCACGTGAGTGCGTTTGAGTGCAATGCGACTCGACCTGATCGCGGAATGCGGATCTCGTACAAGCTGGGCAGAGATAAGAGAAATCGATCATACGCAACCTGCGTCTGTGGGGTCGATTATCATCCAAAGCACTATGACCCTCGAACTGGTTCATGCGGAACGATCGTTGGCGCGTTAGTCTTGGGGGCAATTGCTTTCGGTGCGTACCACCGAATCGTTCCTCCATTTGTCGCGACAGCCTATCTTTCGATGAGTGCTCTAGCGATCTGGCTGTATGGCAAGGATAAGTTTGCCGCAATCACAAATCGCTGGCGTACCCCGGAAGACACCCTCCATTTCGTTGGGCTACTGGGTGGTTGGCCAGGCGCGTTGTTTGCCCAGGCAGTCTTCCATCACAAGACACAACTGTCCGGCTATAAGTCGAACAGCGTCAACTGCTTATGTGGTTGGTT
>JBAWWJ010000069.1:0-31902 GCA_037146815.1 Planctomycetota bacterium | reverse complement strand
TCTCAAAAAACCAAAACGTCAATAAATTCACAGCCTAGGAGCGAACCACGACTTTCAGGCCCTTAAAATCGTGACCCGCGTTGAGTGCCACCCACGCGACAAAAAACTCAGTGGACTTAGGGTGAGCTTGGAATGATTGCATGACGGAACCGACCACGATCTGCAAAACTGGCCATGGCTTATCCGTTCGCCCAACGGTGAGAGGTCGGTTTTTGTTCTGGGTGGCAGTCGCCGTGACAGGGCTTCTCATCGTTGGTGTCTCTGTCGCGATTCTTTGGGTTCACAAGAATGGTCCCGAAGGACACTACCGCCGAGGTCGTGCGGCTCTGCTGGCGATCGACCGGGAAGCGGTCTTGCACGAAGTAGAAATCCTGAGTCAGACCCGCGGCTACGAGCACCACGCCTGGCTCTTGCAGGGGCTACTGTTCACCCAACTCGGCAAACTCGATGAAGCCATTGTTTATCTCGGGAAGGCGGCGGAACACCCTTCGATGTTCGTCGAAGCCAATACGGCGGCAGCACAATGTCTCTATACGTCTGGCATGTATCTTCAAGCGATCACGGCTGCGGAATCGGCACTCAACCGTGACGAAGAGTGCCTGGATGCAAGACGATGGCTGGCAGCCGCACTTTATGATCTCGGGGCACTTCCCAATGCCGTCGAAGAGCTCAAGCGAATCTCTGCAAACGCACCGAGCGACCCTCGCCCGGATCGGTTGCTCGGGTTGATCGCCAAGGACGGCGAACACTTTGTCGACGCCATCAAGTTCTATCGCGAATCCTTGCGTCGCGATTCCCAGCAACCGGATCTGGGGGCGATCCAGGCCGAACTGGCAGAATGCCAGATTCGGCTCGGTGAATTTGCGGATGCGCTGGACACTCTGAAAAATGCGGAGCCAACCGCCGTCGTAGCGACATTAAAAGCGGAAGGATTCAGCGGGCTTGGAAAATCTGAGGACGCTCACGAGTGGTTGAATGACGCCTTGAAGCTGGACCCCGATCACTTTCCCGCGAAGCTAGCAAAGGGGAAACTCTTGCTTGACGAAGGTGACGCGGACAATGCTGTTCAGGTGCTGGAGTCGGCAGTTCAGCAGGAGCCTGCCAGCAGCCAGGGACACTTTCAGTTGTCACAAGCCCTTCGGCAAACCGGGAATACCGTTCGTGCAGACGAAGAATTGCAACGCATGCGTGAGACTCAGGCCATTGAGCGACGATTTGCAGATCTTCATGAATCGGCAGCACAACATCCCAACGATCCTGAAATACGATTCCGGACCGGAGAACTGGCTCGTCTGCTTGGCAAACACAAACTCGCGAAGATCTGGTTTCGAGCCGCATTGGCAATCGATCCCAAGTTCACCAAGGCACGCCTGGCGATTGATGAACTTGATGCCTTGCCTCGTAAATCATGAACGGAACGAGGCAATCCCATGTCGTGGTTCGCAAACAAATTCACAACAAAGTCATTGATCAGCGTATTCGCAGGAATTCTGATCGTCGCGACTCTGGTTTTGATCATAGTCGGACTCAGGCCTTTCCGTATTCCCCGTCAGCCCGAAGCCGAACCGGCTGTTGCAGCCTTTGACGAATTTGTCGTTCCCAAGGTCGAAAACCCTGGTTATCTCGGTCCGCAAGCCTGTGCCGAATGCCATTCCGAACGAGTGGCTGAATTTCACAACACTCGTCATTTTAAAGCGATGTGTGTACCTGAGGTCGCTAGCATGCCGGAAGGGTTCTTTGCCGGGAAGGGCGACTTTCAGATGCCGGATACGCCGATTCATTTCCTGATGACAAACGAGAATGGACACTTCGTCCAGAAGTCGACTGACAAGTCGACATCGACCACGTCTGAAATCGCCTTCGTCTACGGCGCGGCAGGTGGCAACGACGAGGTTTATTTTACCTGGCACGATGGCAAGTTAAACGAGCTCCCAATGGTGTGGCTCGGCCCGCAGAAACAATGGGGGACCAGTCCATTCGACCGGCACGCTTCCGGCGACTTCTCGCGCGAGATGACGATCAGGTGCGTCGAATGCCATAACACGTGGGCCCAGCATGTTCCCGGCAGCCGAAATCAGTACAGTCGCGACCACTGGATTCTGGGAGTCAGTTGCGAGGTCTGCCATGGTCCGGGACGCGCGCATGTTGACTTTCACCGCGATCACCCCGACGTGAAGGAACCACATGCCGTTGTCCGTCCGGCACAACTGTCACGCGAACGCCGCATGGACCTTTGTGCTCAGTGTCACAGTAATGCGTTAAAGCATCGCGGCCCGGCATTTCAGTACCGGCCGGGTGAACCGCTCGACGACTTCTACGTCACCTTGCGTACAAAATATCCCGAGGATGACCACGTCGCCAATCAGACGACCTACCTTCGGCAGAGCAAGTGTTTTCAGTCGAGTGATTCAATGACCTGTGTCACGTGCCATAATCCGCACCAGCCGCATTCGCCCAACAATGCCGGATCGCAATCATGTCGAACATGCCACCAGGCCGAGGACTGTATTGATCGTTTGAAGCAGCCTGAATCTGTTCGCTCGGACTGCATTAGCTGCCATATGCCCGAGCACCGAAAGATTCAGGTATTCTTTCGAACGGAGAGTGATCGCTATGTGGCCCCGGTCAAGCGGTACGAACATCGAATCGGCGTTTATCCCCTCGCACGACTCGCCGTTATCCTCGAATCGTTGAAAAAGCAAATAGATGCGCAAAGCCGTGCCGAAGCGACTACGATCACGAAGCAACTTGCCCAACTGTGGAACGAGGAGTGTGACGAGCGCCGTCAATCACATCGACTACTTGCCGCGATCGATGCCTGTCGTGAATCCTTACGGTTTGATGACACGCCGGAAGGTCAGCAGAAATTACGTGACCTGATTGCCGTTCAAACTGCCTTGGACGGGGACTTTCAAGCAGCACGATGGCATGAACGGGAGCGTCGCTACCCGCAAGCGATCGAAGCCTTCCAACGAGTTCTGGCTGCGAAACCAAACCACGCGATGGCACATGCTCGACTGGGTACGGCCTATGCTGATGTGGGTGAGAAACAACTCAGTCGGCAGCATCTGTTGTCTGCAATCAAGGCTGACCCCGACGATCCCTACGCTCCTGCGATGTTGGGTTGGCTGGCGTATCTGGATGGAAAGCACGAAGAAGCACTGACGCATTATCAACAGGCCGACGAGGTCGAACCGTTCAATTCCCGGATCAATCACCAGATGGGATTGGCACTGGCAAAGCTGGCACGCTGGCCTGAAGCGATCCAGCGTCAGCAAAAAGCAATCACAATCGACCCCAATGATCCGCGGCCATTTGTTGCTCTCAGCGTCGCTCTGCGACAGTCGGGCCAGCGGCAGGAATCCGTCAAGTACGCGCGGCGCGCTGCCCAGTTAACGGAATACAAGGACCTTGAGGCACTGATCGGCCTTGCGGATGCCTATGCAGACGACGGTCACTGGAAAGAGGCGATCGAAACAACCGAAAAGGGACTGGCGATTGCTCAAACCGCGAATAAACAACTCGCCGCTCAACTTCGTATTCGGCTGGTGGAACTACGCCGACAAGGGAAATGACCCGAGATTTAGTTAGCCCTGAATTTCTACGGATCATTCCACCAAAAAATGAGGGGAGCGGGTGAAAACACCCAACTCCCCGTCATAGGTCAACCAGAATGTCTGTTTGAGGCCAGGTCACGCACCCCCCCGTTGAGGGCGATTCAGAAAATCACTCACCAGGCAGCCAGAGCTTCGATGGACTGGCCGCGGGTGCTGGTGCATTGGGATTCCAGACACTGCTGGTAATCGAAGCACTTGCCGAAGTCACGATACTGATGGACTCCCATGGTGATGGGACACCATACGTGGTCAGCATCTGCTCGATATATCCTCGCATCTGAGGAACTTTTGGCGAATAGTAGTGAACGAACCGATCCAGCAATGGTTTCAGGGCCGGATCGGAAGGTTCTTCGAGACGCAACGCCAGTTCGGTCATGTCCCAATTCCACTGGTATTCGAATGGCGAGACATCCTTGCTGGGCTTGCTACGTGCGATCTCGACATACTGCAACGCTTCTTCGCGTCGACCATCACCCGCGCACAGTTCGACCATCGCCCGCAGGCACCGTTGAAGATCCATATGGTCTTCACAAGCAGGACGCGTGAACGCGACCTTCAGAGCCTTGTACAGGAAACCCTCGTGACGCGTCAGCAAGGCCCGGTTTACGACGGATACCAACTGCGGATCAGACAGTTTCTCGATCGGCAAACGATGCATCTGCATGACCGAGAGCTGATTCAATTGCGTCGATTCGTCGACATTCAGCGGGGGCAGCGGCTCAACACCAAACTTGGAGAGGTAAGCCGTCAGGTCGAGGTTGTGGTTCTGCTGCTGGCAGTGTCCATCCAGGACATAAATGGCGGCTGTCATCGCAACTTTCTGACGCGAGTCAGTTGCCGCTTCGGCGGGCGACTTACCCCCGAGTGCCTTCAGCGAGGCATTTGGCCACGTTTCGGTGAAGATCCGATTCCACTGTTGATTCCGCAGATCTCGTGTCCGCGTGATCGGCAAGTTCTTGGGAAGACTCCATGTCCAGCGCAACGGCTGTGCTTCCGCAGGAACCGCGCCAGTCACTTCGGGCTGAGTCTTATCAGTGCGCCACTCGATGCATCCCGGCGCTGCTGATTCGAGCAGTGAACGTGCTTCTTCGAGGTCCACACCGCGATCACCGGTCAAATAAAGAGACGCAGGTTCGCCCGCTTCCGAATCGGCATCGTAAACGGAAATATGAGCCTGGAACTTTGGAATCGTATCCAATGACAATTGCGAAAAATCGGGGCCATCGATTTGAGGGCGATCCAGAATCTGGAAGGCGGCAACCGGCGGCTTGGGTTCGTCCTCGGATCGCTTGGGAACATCGAATCTCAAGAATCGAGGTTGTTCGTCAAGAAGAGTCAGCAAACGACCGACCGATTCCACTTTGGCTTCATAGGTGCAGATGTCGATCAGGTCCGTGGTGTTGAACCGATCAAACATCTGGGCCAGCGTTTCGCACTCCACGGCGGCAGGGAAGTCGCCATAAAGTTGTGCAGCGCGATGCAATGCCTCGGCGGCCTGCACTTCGTCGCCGTCCCAGGCCCGGCAGAGACCGACGGAGTGCCAGAGTTCGGCGGAATCGGTCGTGATGCGAGTCTGGCCCTGGAACAGGTCGGCTGCGGTATTCCAGCAACCGACAGCGGCATATTTCTGCGCCTTCTTGATTTCCTTTTGCTGTTCTTCGGTCCCGATGGAAACTGCTGGAAGTGCGTGCGAACCGCGAAGTGGATATGGGACGCCGTTATCGCCGTCAAACTCCAGCAGTTGAACGAACAATTCCTGCCGACGTTCTTCCGGTGACAATCGCAGGGCCAGGGCGAGGTGTTCGCGAGCCGCCATTGTCCGGTGGCGTTGAGCCAGGACCATGGCCATCGTTCCCGCCAGGCCGGCTACCATCGATGGGAACTTGCGGGCAGCCCGTTGAAACGCCTTATGAATCGCTTTCTTGGCGCCGTCCAGACCTTCCGCCTGAAACATGGCTGTCGCCATCAGCACGATGGCGAATTCGTGGTCAGGTTGATGTTCGAGCAACGCCTTAAGGATATCGCGTGCTCCGGTCGGTTCGCCCAATTCGATCAGGATCAGTGCTCGGGTCGTGCCAATCCAAGGATTACTGGGGTGCTTGCGAGCTAAAGCTTCGAGTTGCTGCAGGGCGACGCGAGGCTGGTTCCCGTCCATCAGACGAATGGCGCGGTCCATTTCGTCTGCGATCGACTGACAGCAGAACTTCAGTTTCTTTCCGCTGCCGCACGGGCAGGGATCATAGGGAGAGAGAGCCATCAGGCGATCCTTCATCTTCGGTGTGTCGGTGTATTGCAGTCGGCCAGTGGTTTTCCACAGGACCGAATTCGAGGACATCAGGCAAGCGAACAGAAACAGGTCGTCAGGCGAAGTCCGCAGTTTAGCAATACCGCCCAAATTTGACAGGGAACCGGACTTGGGAGACACGCAATCGCGCATTGCGAACCAGGAAAGATGCTTTCCGAAATTTCTTACAACCGACAAACGAGAGAAGCATTTGTGTCGAATTCAGTCCTGTCTGGCCTCCATTCACGAGCCCTCGTAGCATAATTGACGACTGCGTCTGACATTCATACGGTTGTGTTTTCTCAACTCGCTGGAGCATCATTTTGGCCAAAAAGAAGCCTGTAAATCCCATCGCTTCAGTACCGGAAACGACTTCGATGAACCACGATGATCAATGCAGTGCCTGTCATACGATGCTCATGAAGATTCATGACCCCACGGTAGCCAAGTGTGAAGTGTCGCAACGACTTATCGCAGCCAAAAAGAAGCTCGATATAGTGCTCGGGCTGGCCCCGGGACCTGACTCGATTTGGGGTTGCCCCCTATGGCGGCAGTAACATCATTGGCACTCAAATCCACCAGAAAATGAAAGACGGAGTCTCCACGGGCGAATTCTGTATTACCGTTCTGGTGAAACTGAAGCCCGCTAACTGAAGCCCGCTAAAGGAGCGAAAGTTTAAACAGGCTTCCTGAATCCGTGGATGGGATACCTACGGACGTCGTCGCACTCGGAAATGGCGTACAACACGCGGGAGATGACGTGCTTTTTCAGGATGTGGTAGCCATTTTCTCCAGCAGGAAGGAGACTGAGCCAGCTTGACGGCATTAAAGAATTAGCTCGACTTCACGGTGCAATCAGGCTCCGCACCTGTTGATCGTTTAACGCGTGGTTCCAGATCCTGACGTCGTCGATGACTCCGTCCATGAATTCGCCACCCTGACCTGTATTGCCAATCGTCATGGTCTGGCCGGATCGCATTAAACGTGGCTCGCCCTTAAAGGGAATTGTCTTCTTGCGGTCGGCATCCAGATACAGCCGGCACTCCTTGCGCTCATTGTCGATCACGAAGGTGATCAGATACCAGCGCTGAATGGCAAGATCGCCTCCCTGGTCGTTACTGCCGACATCGTTCTTGTAGAAATTGACGCTCGTTTCGATCCAGCGAGTGCCATCGCCGATGTCGCCGTGGACCTTGTCCGCATTCACTTTCATATCAAACGTGAATTCCCCCCCCGTCCGCGTCCCCAGAATTCCCGAGAACGTCGGTTCCTTTGTCAGCCAGACCCAGGCCGAAACCGTGTAGGTCCCGATCTCGAAGTCTGGCGAATGAGGAATCTTGATGTGATCACCTTTGGCACGATCAAACAGTCGGGCCTTGCCGAACTTTCCGTCGTGAATCGCGGTTCCATGGACTGTCCCGTGATGAGTTCCAGCACTGTCGCGAGCTTCGCTGTCGTCGTCTTCCAATTGCCAGTGTGCGATCGGTTTTGGGATGCCGGAAATCGGCACAGATGGTGGAGCCTTGGTGACAGGCTTCAAGCCAGATTGAATCAGAGCCAGCAGATCAGCAACTTCATCCGAATGACACGTATTGAGCAACCCGGCAGGCATCAGTGACACGGGTGAAGGACGCATTTCGGTAATGTCCTTGCGAGCGATCTCGCGGACGTCCGAGGGGATGTACAGGTTCGGTTGGATCTGTACCTTTTGAGCGTCATTGTTGACCACGCGACCGGTCACAACTGTCCCATCTTCCAGTTCAATGAATGTCGCCGCATATTGATCACTGACGACTTTGCTCGGCTCAATGATGTGCATCAGCATTTCACGCGTGGGAAACTTGTTTGCCGACAATGTCAGATCCGGACCGGTGACTCCCCCTTCGCCTCGGAATAGATGACATGCCGCACACCCCGTTTCCTTGTAAAGGACTTTGCCGCGGCCCAGGTCGCGTTTCCCTTTGAGCAACGGTTCGACTTCGGCCAGCAGATCCTCGGTGTCCCAGTTCCTGACGAACAGACGCGAAGCCAGCGGCGGCTCAGGCCGTATTTCTGGAGCGGCATCCAGAATCGGTTTCAGTGCGACTTTCTCTTCTTCGGACAACGCCGCCACCGCGTCCTTGCGAATGTCGGTGATGAACTTCGCAAGATTCCCGGCCTTGTGGAATTTTTCCAGCAGGAACCAGCGGAAGAACTTTTCCTTGCCCCCCTTTGGCCAGCCATCGGCAACCATCCGCAAGCTCGCAGCGTACGCGATTTGCTCTTCCTGCGAAGCCGCCTTTTCAAACAAGGGGAAGATCAGTTTCGCTGCCAGTGGTGACTTCCAGCGTGCCAGCACCTGAGCCGCTTCGACATTGAATCGGTCGTCAGTGGAAGGGATTGCACGGTGCAGTTTGTCCAGCAACTTAGCCTTAAGCTCCCCTTCGGGATCACCCAATCGTACCGAAATCACCTGCAACGCACGGATTGCATCCAGTCGCGTTTCAGCATCGAGTTTTGGCAACGGCAGGGTTTCCCAGCGTTGCAGCACAAGTTCCCTGGAATCGGTCTTCTCCAGGCGAGCCAGCGCCAGTGTCGATTGCACGATCGCTCGTGGATGAGTTAGAGCCAGTCCCTTCTCTTTCCACGCTTCGACCGGCCGGAATTCCAGCAGGGTCCGGGCAGCAAACCGAATGAACCGGTCATCGTGAGACAGACATTCAAGAGCCAGTGCCAGCGACGCGTCGTCGGTCGCATGATAGGCCCCCTCCAACTTGTGCCGCAGATCTCGCAACGACTTCGCTTTCGGGTCTTCTGCGACAGCGACAGTCGCTGTACTTTCATTTCCTGTATACGTCACTCGATAAAGAGCACTGTTCGAATTCCGGCTTCCCCCGGCGAAGTACAGCGCCCCGTCAGGAGCGACGACGATGTCGGTCGGCTTTGTGCCGTTCCCCTCCAGAAAGACTTCCTGTCGCGCGGAGTAGGTTGCTCCCGCTTCTTTCATGTGGACGGCATACAACAGACCGTAGGTCCAGTCGGCAATGAACAGTGCTTCCTGATAGCGGGAGGGAAACTTTGTTCCATATCCGAATGCAACCCCCGTCGGACTGCCGCGTCCCACGTTGATGACAGGTGGCAACGAATCGACGTAGTACTCAGGCCACTTTCCTGAAACACTGCGCCAGCCAAATTCAGCTCCGTCGACGACATGGCAGACACGCGTCGGTCGATACCATGGCGTGCCGAGATCCCATTCCATGTCGGCGTCGTACGTGAACAGCTCCCCATGTCGATTGAACGCGGCATCGTATTGATTGCGCAGGCCGATCGTGGCGAGCGTCCATTCCTTACCATCTGGTGACATCCGGGCGATATAACCTGCGGGAGCTCCCGCCCCCAGCATGAATCCATGCCCCACCAGCTTTGGCAGCGCGAGATCATCTTTCCAGATTGGTGGAATCTGGTGCTTCTGAATATCTGTGATCCGTGTCGAGTTCCCACAAACAACCGTGATTGACTTCCCGTCGGGTGACAACAGCAAGGCATGCGGGCCATGGTCACCACTGCCATGGAGTTTGCGCAGCAGTTCGACTTTATCAAACTTGTCGTCGCCGTTGGTGTCCGTCACCCGATAGACCCCCGATCCCGCCTCGTAGACCCCTTCCTGGCAGACCATCACGTACAGGCTGTCAAACGCCCACAACAAACCATTGGCATGCCCAACGGGGAGTGCGATCGGCTCGATCCGTGACTGCTTCACATCACCACCGATCGGCGGCGGAGTGATCCGTACCATGCGGCCACCTGCGTCGGAGGCAATCAGTCGACCTTTGCCGTCAACACACATCGCCACCCAGGAGCCTTCAGCCTCATCGAGGGCATGCAGCAATTCCACCTGAAAGCCTTCAGGCACCTTGATTGCTTCCACCTTCGTGACCGATGGACGCAGGACTGCATACACATCGCCCCAGGGGGAATCGGCATACGAATGTAGCGTTTTGGCGGCGACAGCCTTCTCGCCAATAATCACCTGCCAGGAACCATCCGTTTCCAGCCGTCTGCGGACACCATCGTGTTCGGTGACAAACATTGTCAGCACGAGTGCATCGGGGCTGGCTCCGCGTTTCGCTTCGACCCGAATCTTGTTTTCACCAGCGACAAGCTGGCCTTTGATCTGCAGATCCTTGGGACGTTTGACATCAGTCTGATCGCCGACCAGTTCGCCATTGATGGAAACCACGCAGCCAGCATGACTCATCACTCGAACTCGCCCGCTGGACGGCTTCTTCTCTAACGAGAACGACTTCTCGAAAACCACGGTCTTGTCATTGGCATCGACCGGATCTCCCCAGATCCACTGCAATTTCGAAGGTGCAATCGCATCAGGTAATGAATCTGCCGCACGACTTGTGGAATTCATCACAAGCAAAAACAACGCGGCCAGTGCCAGGCCTCGACAATCGCGGAAAAAAGAAAACAGCATCGCGGGATGGCCTTTCAATGGGTGAGTCTGCTTTGGAGTTCATCAACAGTGGGTGTATCAAGGGCAACGAACGTACCAAAACCAACACCAATCGGGAACCTTTCACGCGTGTTCATCAACAGCGTCAAACCAGCGATTCCGACAAAAGTTTTTGAAACGTGGAAAATCCTCTTGTCTCTTCGTCCACTTTTGGGAATGATTCGGGTGTGGGTCGCGGGAACGTACGCGACGGAACTGGAATGCTCGTGAGGAGGTCGGCACTGGCTGCCGGTCGAAGCGAGGAACTCTAGCACGAAAGGACGGTGATCGCGTGAATCCAGACAGTAAACGCCAGCGAGGTGGCGAAGCCTAACGGCAGTCGACGGGCTGTCGTTCGGACGGCTACCCCTCGTTCGTGACTCTTTTGGCTCCGAACGAGAACAACACATGCAGGCCCGGTGCTCTCTGAGTGCCGGGCCTGTATGCATTTTTACTCGAATTCTTGACAAGCTGTTGATGACAACCCCAGGGCACTTCGGTTTTTTCGAAACGTGTCATTTCGTGTGGGCTGAAGGCCCACAAGAACAAAGCACAGGGCTTCAGCCCTGTGAACAGAATTGAAACAAAATGTGCGACCTGAAAGGTCGCGAGACGCGACCGATCAGGGTTGAACGCTATCACTGAATTTCTCGCGACCTTTCAGGTCGCATACCCTGTGCCGTGCATAGCCACAGGGCTGAAGCCCTGTGCTTTGTTCTCGTGGGCCTTCAGCCCATAAACGGCCGACGATTGCGACATCGCCGGCAGGGTGGCGGGGCGCACCCGCTTCAAAAAGGAATTGGCCCTGATGACAACCCGCGTGCACTCACGAGTTGTCTCAGCTTCGAGCCCCATCGCTGTGGCCGCTGACGAACCGATAACCCGTTCCTCGAACTGACAGGATGTACTGAGGTCGCGCCGGATCGGGTTCGATCAGCTTCCGCAGCCTGAGCACAAAATTATCGATCGTCCGCGTGGTCACATCGACATGCTCATCCCAGACCTCTTCCAAGATCTGAAAACGTGACAGCACTTCCCCTTCGTGGTCGATGAAGTACTTCATCAGTTGCATTTCCTGAGTGGTCAGGCTGTGACGTTTGTCGCCGGTCACCACTTCAAATGATTGTGGATGAAGTGTGAAATGTGCGAATTCGAATTTGGCCTGTGCCACCGGTTCGGCCGTTTCCACCTTGGCAGCCGCCAGCAGAGTCTTGTGACGTTCCAGCAGGTTGCGCACCCGGTTCAGCAGTTCCGGCAGTACGAACGGCTTGGTCATGTACTGATCGGTCCCGCAATCGAACGCGTGCATCCGGTCTTCACTCAATGTCCGGGCACTCAAGACCAGAATCGGAATGGTCTTGTTCTGCTGACGGATGGCCTTACAGATTTCGTAACCACTCATTCCAGGCAGCATCAGATCCATGATGATCAGATCGACGGGAGCGGCCGTATCTTCAAACAGCTTCAGCGCCGTGGGCCCATCACCAGCCAGCAAGACCTCGTACCCCTCCTGCTCGAAGTTAAACTTCAGTCCCAGAGCCAGCGCTTCTTCGTCCTCGACAATCAGAATTCTCATGATGCAATGATGACCTGGAAACCTGAACAGGTCAGGTTCAGGCCTCGCCACTCCCTTTTCTTCCCGGCAGATCGACTTCAAAAACGCTTCCCGACCGGCTGGGCCGATCGTGGACACTGACACGGCCTTTCATCTGCCGCACCAGCGTATGGACAATATACAGCCCCAGCCCTGTTCCCTTCTGCCGTCGAGTCAATTCACTCCCGCCACGGAAGAACAAACCGAAGATCCGCTTCCGCAGTTCCGGGGGAACCCCATCACCGTTGTCGGCAATGCGAGTCAACACGCGTCCACGATCGGTGACGCGAATCTGGACTTCAACACTCGGCGGATCCCCCGCATATTTGATCGCATTGTCCATCAGGTTGCGAAAGACGGTTTCCACCACCAGCGGCCGCGCATGGATGATCGCAGGATGCAGATCATACGTGATCGTCGTCGCTTCGTCTCGCTTATGGTGAGCACACGCTGCCGCACCACATTTGTGAAGCATCGCCTCGAGCGGAATATCTTCGGGTTCGGATTGAGCTCCAATGGCATCCAGACGTCCGACTTCGAGCAATTGTGTGATCAGGTGATCCAGGCGATCGAGTTCTTCCCCCATTACATGATAGAATTTGGCCCGCTGTTCATCGGTCACCGTACGCATTTCCAGCGTTTCCAGGTACAGCTTCAGCGACGCGATCGGAGATTTCAGTTCGTGAGTCACGCTGTCGACAAAATTCGCCTGCCGCTGATTCAGCCGGACTTCCTTGATGATCAGGAACAGGTAAAACGACAGCCCGACCAGGATCAGTGTGAAAACGATCACACCGATAATGAGCGCACCCCACCCGGTCGACCGAGCCAGCAGCACGATCCAGCAGACCATCAGAGTCACGTTGAGTGTCATCAGGACGACACTCAGCGTAATCGGCAACCTCAGTCGAGTTCGAGTGCGCAACCACGTCACAGGCAACAACCTTCAGCCACCCGCCGCAGCGGGAACACCGGATAACAGACGTAACAGCCGCCAGCATGTCAGTTTGCCACACGTTGTCAATTCCACGAGACCAATCCATCGCACCGTGTCTATGAAACCATTCAAGGATTCTTTCGCTCGGCGGTCGAACCTTGTAGAATCGCTGGGACAAGCCCCCGTAGCTCAGCTGGATAGAGCGGAGCTTTCCTAAAGCTCAGGTCGCAGGTTCGACTCCTGCCGGGGGTACCTTTTGCTTCGCGCCTGTTGGCGGCTTTTCGCGTCCCCGTTGAAAACAAGGGGTTTTTCACTTTCGGAGTCATCGGTCTGCGACGCTCCACCCTCAGCAACGGACGCCTGCTGCGCCAATTTTTGCGCCAAAATCGCCTTGTCGAAATCCGAGTCCCGGACCTGCAGGTAACTCTCCATCGCAACCCTTGGTGTGTTCCCCAACCATGCAGTTACGACATGGATCGGGTGCGACTGCATCAATTCCGTTTCGCGAGAGCTTCGCAGATTCTGGAACGGCTTCCCCCAAGGCTTCACACCTGCTTTGGCAATGATCTTCGAAAACGTCGTACGCAGATTTGAGCTACTACCGTTCGCGCGTTGAGTAACGACGAATTCCCCACCGTTGGGAGTTGCCAAATCCAGTTCGCTTAGTGCATCGCGAAGTTCGGGAAAGAGGGGAATCGTTCTAAACTCTCCCCCTTCGTGATGCTCGGTTTTCGGTGACCGGACAAGGACGCGGCCCCGCTCCCAATCAATATCATCCCATTTCAATCCCAGAACCTCGGAAGGACACCTCAGCCCGCCGAATCGGCAGAGCGAGACGATGGCTTTCCATTCCGCATTAGGACACGCTTTCAACACTCGCTGTATCGTTTCTTGATCAACAAACTCCATTCTTTCCAGCCGCGAAAAGACCGAGGTCTTGTGGCCCTGAAATGGATTCTCCTGAATGAGCTTACCCTTGACTGCTGCGGCGAAGAACAACTTCGCGTTCTTGATGATTGTTCGGGTGTAGTTCTCGGACATCTTGCTGCCTTTGCATGATGCACGAAACTGATCTGCGTCCAGGGCCGTGATGCTGGCCAATTCACGAGACTCGCTGAAATACTCGACCAGTTTGGAGCGAGCAGCCCCATAGTTCGTTCGGGTTCTGGGTTTCACGTCCTTTCGGCCAACAATGTAATCGTCGATGAACCTGCCCAGAGTTGGCCCTTTGGCATGCTCTTCACCAGCCTTGACGCGCGCGGGTACCAGCCCGACTTTCACCAACTTCTTGTAATACTTGTCGGGAAGATCAATCAACCAGAGAGACAAATCTCGGCTAAAGGATCGATTCAGTAGGCATGCGGTCGCGAGGTCTTCGACGTACGAAAGAAAGGAATTCGCCCATTTGACGGGAGTCTTACCCAGCCAGATGGGCTTCCGCTTCCCTTTGCTGTCCACAAAGTGAATCCGATGCTGCCCATATTCGTCAGTTGACAGACTGGCCATTTCTGAACCCTTTTTTCGGTCAGTTCGCCCGCTCTAGTACCCGTGACACTTGAACCGCATTCCATTGCTTCCCGGTTCGGGTTGTGTGCCCCTCCCCATTCAACACATCCGCGATCTGGCGTAGACTCTTGCCTGTATCGCGAAGTTCCTTGATCGTCGGAATGAGATCGGAATATGCCTCATCTGCCGCCTGCCGATGAACCTTCGCTGCGGCTGCCGAGGCCTTGATGGCCCCTGCGAGACGAGCGTCCTCTCGTCCATCCCAGTGGCCTGGCCGAGCCGATCCAAGTTTCATGCCTTTGGCTTTTGCAGCCTGCAACGCGACTTTCGTCCGATCACTAATTGCTTTCGTTTCCCCTTCTGCAACTGCAGACAGGATATGAATTGTCAGGCGGTTCGCGTGTTCCAGGTCAATTGCGATGAAGTCCACCGCTGATTCCATCAGACTCGACATGAAATGCACGTTGCGGGCCAGCCGATCGAGTTTCGCGACAACCAAAGTTGCCTTTGATCGCTTGGCATGGGCCAGCGCCTTGGCCAACTGGGGACGGTCGGCCCGCTTTCCTGATTCGACTTCGGTATAGCTTCCAATCACTTGGCACCCGCGACGCGCGACGAATGCGTCGGCCGCAGCCTGCTGGCCGTCGAGTCCCAAACCTGACTGGCCTTGCTTCGCTGTTGAGACTCGGAAGTAGGTGACGATTTTTTGCACGGCCGATTCTCCGAAATAGTCGTTGAGCAATCGATTCAACTGCTCCGCGACAACTGTAACACTATCGCCAATGTTTGTCAACGATTCTGTTACATTCGGCTTTTGGATTCTGGAAGGTGGCTTTTTCATGGTTTGTCACCGTTCTCTGTCCTTGCTGGCTTCTGTTTCCGCGGCTTCCAGAAAAGCAGGTAGGCGGAGAATAACGTCAGTAGTAGCGTGAGCGACCAGTAAGGGAGAATGCAAACGGAAACGGATGACTTTAATTCAGGTCTAAACTTGTCGATCCAGGTTGCTGATCGAAAATCGAATCCAGCCCATTCCTGTCGCCATTTGAATGGATTTTCATTTACGTTGTCCACCTGATACCACACGTTGAAAAAGTCGCCTCCGAAGCGATTGTCTTCTCGGAAGTTGTTGTCCGACGTCCAGCCATCGTCTTCAATCTGACGCCAAGTCCATCGTTGCCAGCCGACAGAGCCGTTAGCTGATCGAAGCCGGAATCCAGAGCTGGATTTGCGGAATGTCCAAGCGATGGTGTCCCGTGTCGTCAAGCTCCGCATCCATCCGCCTGCAAAGAGGAGAGCAATGATCAGAAATCCGCACCCGACCTTTCGTCGCCACCCCTGGAAGAATTCACGCATCATCAATTCCATTATAAGATTCACTACAACCACTGCTTCAACGCGATTTCAAGCCTCTCAATCAACGATCGCCAGTACGTACGTTGTTCATCTGTCGCACGGGGATCGGCGACTCCAGCTTGCAGCCGTCGAATTGACTCTTCCTGAACCCATTGGCGGGATTTTCCTGCGACTCGAAAATCGAGGTCAACGCCAAACGGTTTTTCCAATCGAGCGGGAACCCTCTTTTCCAGTCGCTCGATCCGACTTCTGGCTGTCATTCGGTCGCCTCGTTCTGTGGAGTATTCAACCGGGATTCAAGTTCTGCAATCCGCTTTTCCCATGAAAGAACTTCCCGAGTGCGAATCGTCAATTCAATGACGGACTTTGCAGCAGCAAGTCGAACCGCGGGTGGCGTTGATTTGATGAGCAAACCTTCAAGCGTAGTGACCGCCTGGGTCAAGATTGCTCCGAGTTGCCCCGCAGCGGAATCCAGCATGGTTTCTCGAAACCGCTCGATCTGGCTCCGGAACCCTGAATCTTCCAGGCGACGGCGGATTGTGGTCGCAGAAACTCCGGCAAGCTTCGCTACTGCTGTTTGGGTCTCTCCGCGAGCAAGAGCTTCGATGATCACATCATCCAAATTGTGGCGACTTTTTCCGGCCATGATTCACCACTCACTTTCGATCGGCCCAGGTCCACGGGTTTGGGAAATTTGAAGGCCTCTGGGACGATTCCTGGGACGGTTTTGAATTCAGGTCCAAACGAAAGACTTCTCCAAACCACGCTGAAACCAACAGAAATCGCAGCAGTTCCACCAGCATTGGAATGATTGGGACAGTTGGGACGGTTTCTTTAGACATATACATGGTCTCGCGTACGGACTTGTTTTGCAGGAAGCGTCATGTGCTTTTCGGTCAAAATGAGTCGATTGTTTCTAAGCTTCCGTCAGAGGGGGTATCTCGTGCTGAAAACCGTCCCAACTGTTCCAAGTGAACCAATTGGGTTTCGGTCTCGTCGTTTTCTTGTATGCCATTTTCGCCTTGATCGTCGGTGTCATACGCATCGTCATCGAGGACGGACAACGATTCGAGTAATAGGTGAATGACTTCGCGACGTACGCTGCAGATAGTCTTTCTGATCGTGTTGCGATTCCGCGTCGCGTCCCAGCTTCCGAGCACCGCAGGCGAGTGTTCTTTCATCCGCTTCCAGAGCGTCTGTTCCGTTACAGGGATTGTTCGCCCGTGCGACGTTGCGACTGCTTGTGCGACTGAAAACGCGGCCGCCGGTTCGAGATAAACGCCACCTTTGTCTACCCAGCCGATTCGCTTTCCTTGTGGTTCTGCCCTTTGCTCTTCATATGCACCCGTACCGAACGTTCGGAATCGCCATCCCCACCTTTCGGCTGATTTCGGGGCATCCCCATTGGTGTCAGCAATATGCGCTGCCCCAGACGCAATGGCAGACCCGATCAATCGCACGAACATGAGTACGGGATTGCTGGCCTCGTGGTGGACCAACTGCCCTGCCGCAACTTCCAAAAGCGAGGTTTTGCCATCTTGGGAGAGCTGCGCTGCGCTAGACTCACTCAGCGAACCAGTCACCACTGCAAACTCAAGGAATGTACGCCATCCGTAAAGCAATTCTGCGACAAGCGATGGCGTTCGCGCGTGGTCGCTTGCTTGACCGACTTCGTCTCGAATCTTTTCGACGTGAGACCTGTGTTGCTTCTGCAATTGCAGGTATCGCCCTGCAATCCACTGGATGAATCCCGCCAACGACTGAGAATACAACCCTTGAGCCGCGTCCTGCTGGCATTTTGTGAGTCGATCCCATCGAACGTCCCCGCGGGACATTTCGACGATGAACATTCGAGCACGAAGCGAATGGCCTACGGGAACATCTTCCCCGGTCGAGACGATCAATCCGCGAGGCGGTTTGGCTGGACGGAGTGATCCGTCTGGACGCATCCGCTGCCGCCCTGATGCGTTACCTTGCGCTCGTAAAACCCGGTCTGCCTTCTGGTGATACCGTGCAGCGTCATTACTGTTACCGCCTGGAATAAAGTCGTCAGCGACAAATACCGCATCCTTGGCAGCGAACGCCTGCGCTTCCAAACTGTTTTCCGTCGAACTCCATGAACCCGGAAGATGCCGTGCATCAAGACCAGCCCCGAAGTGCTGTTGGGCCAGCGCGGCTATTTCTGATTTACCAATCCCTGTCAACCCGGCCAAAAACAGAGAGAAGTCGCACGGAGCAATAATGGACCGATACACCGCCGCCAGCATCGGGATAGTAATCGTGTTCGGGGCAACCAGAATCATACTGAGGCTGGCACGTACGGCTGTTTTTAGGTGTTCTCCCGTCGGTGGCACTGGCAGGATAAACTTGTCGAGAGGAGCGTCAGGATGCACACTGACGTCAGCATTTGCCCCTCCGGATGCGATCGCCCCACCAGCATGAAGATACGACCAAACGCCGTTCAGTTCCCTCCATCCAATGTGGCTATAGACTGTCTGACGTGCCTTGTTTTTTGACAAAGCCTGCATTGCCGGTACAAACGTTCGTAATTCGCCTGGCCAGATGATCGGATCAGTGCCCCACGATTGGGTAATCCATCGATCTGCCGTCGCGAAAACGGCCGATGACACTTCAACCCGTGGGAGTATCTTTCCGGTGGATGCGAGCTGCCCCTGAACACCGATAACGACGTGCTGTTCAACGCCATCATCCCGGATTGTTTCGTCGATGATTTCGGCCGTGAAATTGCAAATTGGAATCGTGACTGGGCCGTCAGCGGTAATCTTCTCCCGGCAGAGCGATCCCTGGTCGATGAAGAATCCGCCATTCTCATCGCGGGCCATCGACGCGGATTGTGCCCTACGCGCATCGTGAACGATGTGTCTCATGGCGGTGTCAAAGTCGCGCATGCGCACACCAGCACTTCGCAGAATCTCCCTGTGCGCGGCGTAGGCTGGCGGATCTTCGATTGCCTCAGTAGCCAGTGCTTTCAGGATATCGGTGTCGCGGTACAGACTTTCGATCCCAGCGGCCAAGACCTCAGAAATGCGATCAAGGTGCTCGTTTCCGGCGCTCGCTAGATCATTCCGTGATTCCTCTGGCATCCACACTGGAGCAACATCACACATCGCGCGGAGTTCATCGAACCCGTTCCCTTCGTTGAGATAATCCCTGAGATCCTTCCCATGCGTCGGTTCAATGGCATACGGCAATTCGATGTGTTTTACCGACTCGGCGAACGGTTGAGCAGCGGCTAAAAACTTGATCGCACCATTTTGACCTGGCACATCGGCATCACCCAAACAGTAAATGATCATCCCCGAGACGATATCGGCAATGTTGTCAGGAACGGCGTTCGCCCCGCAGGAGTTCGTGAAGGCTACCCAATCGTTCGGCAGTAGAGAGTACACAGCCAATAGATCGGCCTCACCTTCAACCCGGAGTCCGTATCTGGCTCGGCGCAGTTGCTCGAACCCGCCTGCGATGATCCACGCCTTCGTTGAGCCTTGCAGTGTGTGAGCCTTCCTGGCTTTTAGAGTTTTGAATTCCGGAAATTCCGTTCCATCGACTTTGCGCAACACCCAAGCAGCGGGAGCCTCTCCTTCGCGAGCATATGCCGGAATCGCGATGCAGGGGTTACCGTAATCGGCACTGACGGGATACGTGACGACCAGTCCACCAACAGCATCAATGCTGGCCGGAGTAATTGGAGGTTTGTTGTTCGCAAATTCCTGTTTGGCAAGTTCATACCGCTCTCGCGCATTCTCCGTCGCCGTTCCCCAAACGCTGAATTTACGTCGCAGTTCGTCGAAAACCTTTGGATGTTCCGTTTCCGGCACTGGATCTGCTTCGGACTGCAAGTTGATTGCCATCGGATCGGGCCGTTTCGGTTTGACTGGTTTCGTCTGCGGCGTGGTTCTGCTCGCCGATCGGGATTTGCGAATGTTCAGATATTCCGCCACCGCTCGCAGCGTCGTCTTAAACGTCCATCCATTGAGCCATCCAATTGCTGCAAGACCGTCGCCGTTCTTCTGACTGAAACACTGATTACAGTAGACTGCTCCGCAATCGTCGACGTCATCAAGCGGCCTGAATCTGTCTTTCCCTCCAGCGTCCGGGCATCTGGGGTGTGGGCATGAGCGATGGCCCAAGCCATTTATGCTTGATCTCGGGAACCCGAAATGACAAAGGATTTCCCTCCATCGACCCCGAGCGGCAGCCTTGACCCGATCCTTTAAGGTATCGTCTTTCATTTCGTCACCGCCGATCCGTCGGGAGCCTCTTCGAGGGCAATCCATTGCCGCAATGCTTCCACCGAATACAGAACGCGAGAACCGACCTTAACTGAGGGGATCGGCCCGCGCGGGTACGTCATGTCCCACAGTAATCTCTCGGAAATCGACAGCCTTCGTGCAGCCTCGCCGGTAGGAACCAAGAGTGGTTCGATCTGTCCGACCGCTTGGACAGGAAGCGTCTTTTCCACCTGAAGACGTTCCAGTGTCGCTGTTACCACAGTTTCAATCAGAGAAGCGAGTCCTGCAGAGTCAACAGTGAGCGTCAGCATGGCTTCTCCTCCATGTCGACCTGCGTTGGATTGACATTCGACGCGCGAATGAACTCATCGATTGCGTTGCGTGTCACGAATCGACGCCCCGCCACCTTGAAAGAGGTTAGTTTAATTCGGTCACCATTTGGCCCAGGAATGCCTTCCCGAATCCATCGCCAAATTGTTTGAACGGCAGGACTTCCTGGAAACATGGACGGCGCTTCCTTGACAGGGAAGCAGTTGACGGGATCGATTGGAGCTGCAGTCATTCTCTACCTCGTACATGATTCAACGAACATCGTTGACGCTGTTTGAGATTGTCCGAGAAGTCTGCGGGCACGAAAGACCTGAATCGACCGAATCAGTAACGACAGTAACAACAGTGACAACAGCAGTAACAACAGTCACTACGCCAGTTCTGCCACGTCTTTTAGTCTATCCCAAAGATCGTCGGATATGTGCGAGAATTGCTGCTTCAGGATCGGCAGGATCATGTTGAGATCCCACTTCGCTGGCCGCTTACCACTGTGGGGAACAGTTGGGGTACCCCATTTATTTGAAAATGGAGTCATTGATTTTGCCTCAAGATGAGCCAATTCCGCGATCTGGCGTCGAGTGACCAGCCTCACCGGAAGTGGCATCACAGCTTTAGTGTCGCAATGAACCCCATCGGACAGTCGTTGCAACGAAATTGGCAGGGAAGGAATGCAAGAATTCGGATCGATCGCTTCGACAGTTTCCAACTTCAGCACTTTGGAGAGAATTTCCACGCGGCGGCTACGATTGAACCATGGATCGTATGCCCCCGATGCAGGCGCCATTTCCAGCACTCCAAAGCTTACGATTCCGTCGACGTTGAGTTCCACAAACGCCCGTATCAGGTGACGTTTGTCGGCTTCAACAAATCCATGTTCTGTGGACAGCAATTCCGACGGCGCAAAATTCGGAATTGCACCAATCGACGAGCGGTCAAGAAACCGCTCTTGCATGAACCGGCACAGTCTGGCTTTGATCGTATCATAGCTCGATGAATTGACTTGCGTCATTGTATCCGACTCGGGCTTCGCTTCGGAAGCGGCCTCTGACTGCGTTCGCCACCATTCCCAAAGCTGTTCAGTGGCGATCACTTTGAAGCTTTCAAATGGCGCGGGTCTTCCTATTGGTACTTCGATCGTCCATCGCTTTCCCTCTGTCCATACTGTGTGCCTATCATCTGCCCCACCAACCCAGCGCATTGCTCCGCCGACCCTGCTCCCCGAAATCGGCCCGTGCATCTCTATGCGACCGGGTTTCAATCGACCAGCTTGAACGGCTTCATGAACAGCCCATTGCGCCGCAGCTAGATTGTGTCCGGCTCCCCGCAGTTTATTCACAAGATTTGACGCAACGAGTTCTATAGCGCCATCGTGGTTCGGCTGGACATCTGCGAGAATCCCTGGAATAGCGAACGCCGCCGATTCCACGAGTTCCCTCGGGGGACGGGGAACGATCGGAGACGTGTCGATATTCGCACCGTTACCGGCACAGTCTGATTGACCGCCCGGCGGTGATGATTCCGCCATGACTTCGCCCTTCTTTTCCGGATTGGCCACGGCAGGGCGGGGTGAAAGGCGAATACCCCCCGCGCCTGCCATGGCCATTCGGCACGCCGGTTTGCAACCCGGCATTGCCCTTCCGAATATGCTACTCTAAGCCATGCGGCACGGCCAACCACCATTCACCAAGCGATCATTACGGCGGGATAGCCGTTCAGCCTGATGCGATTTTTGACTGCTTCGATACTTAAGACGGTGGCACGTTCGGCAGCCGAAGTGCTTCGCTCCGGGGGGCAGGTAAATACTGCCAACGCGCCGATTGCAAGCGATGCCATTCACGCTCAGTGGACACGTAAACCACCACCGTCCCCTCCCCGGCAGGAGTCGAAGGACCGCGTTTCTAAGCCGGAAAACAAAGGATACTCTATCAGCGCTGCACCGGCGCTGCAGACTGAAGACTTCGCCCCCGACTTGAAGCGACTAATCGAACTTTGGCCCGGCCTGAAATCTCATGAACGGAAGCGATTTTGGCTGATGCGGAATTCATGGCCCAGACGAATTCACACGTAACTTTTTGATTGACCGTCTTGCTCGGCTGAAGTAGCTTGCGACCGTGGGGCTTGCTCGGGGCACTTCCATGCTTGGTGACGTGGAGCGGTGAATCCGGCAAGCCCTACGTTCTTTCCGAGATGATGGCAGCTAACCCGTTCGCTTCGCTCCTTAATGCAATATCAACATCAGTTGTCGATAGGGGCGAATGCCAAAGGCAAGAACACTTCCCCCTACCCATTGAGAATATCAACGGTGGTCTACAACTCCCCCTGATCCCCGGAAATTCCGACCGGGAGTACATGCCCAAGCCATTCCTGTACCGCCTCCCCTCCCTCCAAGGGTCGCCACGTCCGGAAGTCAGTCCTTTTCCATTTTTGCGAGGTTTCGCACGGTCAACAAGATGAGTTTTTCGTGCACAAGACCCATTTGCGTTCAGATGGTTTCAGATACTTTGAACTCTGAATCCATCAGAAAAATCTGCGAACGTTTGAAATCACGGATTCTTTCCGCCGACCTCTTCAACGCTCCGCAAATTGGTCATCTGTTACGTGTTGTTGTGCTGTACTTCTGTGCGACCCCGGCGATCTCCTCGCTGTCATGGCGAGCACAATCTGCTTCAAAATCAACTCACAGGCAATTTTTCACTTGCATTTGCGCCGCTAAATTTCAACCATTACCCGCTCCACGCTACATGGGCGTGTGAGTCAGGCAGATCAATGAGGATAAATGCCGTGCGAGAAGTTGTTTTTCGCTCCTTCCAGAGTCCGGGCGACCTGGTGATGTTGACGGCGGCTGTGCGAGATTTGCACATTGCCTATCCCGGTCAATTCGCCACCGACGTGCGATCGTCCGCAGATGCCCTGTGGGAATACAACCCTTTCATCACCAGACTGCGTGTGGAAGATCCGGGCGTTGAAACGCTGGATATGCACTACCCGCTGATACATCAGTCGAATCAGCGGCCCTATCATTTTCTGCACGGCTATTCGCAGTACCTGGAATCCAAACTGGGGCTGCGGATTCCTGTCACGAAGTTCTCGGGCGATATCCATCTGAGTCCCGAAGAGAAGAATTCTCCTCCGCTGGATGGTGTCGAGTTACCAGAACGATTCTGGATTGTCATCGCCGGGGGGAAGCGAGACTTCACTGCCAAATGGTGGAATCCGGCAAGTTATCAACAGGTCGTCGACCACTTTCAGGGCCAGATTGCGTTTGTCCAGTGTGGGGAGGGAGGGCACTGGCATCCGTCATTGACAGGAGTCACCAATCTCATCGGAAAGACGACGCTTCGGCAGTTCGTACGGCTGATGCATTATGCCGAAGGGGTCATCTGCCCGGTCACATTTGCGATGCACCTCGCGGCGGCCGTGGAAACCCGCCCCGGTCAACCTCGCCATCGACCTTGTGTCGTCATCGCAGGTGGGCGGGAACCGCCACACTGGGAAGCGTATCCCCATCATCAGTTCCTCAGCACCGTTGGAATGCTCTCGTGTTGTGCAGACGGCGGTTGTTGGAAGTCGCGATGCCAACTGGTTGGCGATGGTGATGAAAAAGACCATCGGAATGTCTGCGAACAACCTGTTCAGGTGACGCCACAACTGAGAATTCCCCGCTGTCAGGAAATGACGACCGCAGGGGACGTGATTCGTTGCGTGGAAAAATATCTGCACGGTGGTTTATTGCGACCTCAGTCAAATGTGATCTCAATGGAAAAAATCGTCATGAACAGTTCCGCTCCTCAGGCTGCCGCTGGACTGCATGTCGAGCGGACTACCAACCGACGCCCGTCTGCCTACATTCCTGCGCGGCAGATGTCTGCTGCCACGCAGCAACGGCAAAACGTCCTGATTGAGTTTCGGCATGGTTTGGGGGATGCGATTCAATTGACCGCAGTGCTGCGACATCTGCGGCAGGCTCACCCCGAGTGGGAAATTGATGTCGCGGCACAACGCGGAAAACATTCGACCTACAGTGGATTGTGCCGTCACGCACTGGTGTTGTCGGAAGACCAATATCGACGAAACGACTATCAGAAGCGGTTTACGCTCGACTGGCACGAATGCCGTACGTCAGAACGGACGTGGCCCAGCACAAAGACCTCACGCTGTCTGCAGGAGGTCTTTCACCTGGTGCCGAATCCCAACCTTTGTCGTTACGAAATCAAACCGGGGAACGAGGTTCGGCTGGATGCCATGCGTTATCTGCAGTCGATCTGCGGCCAGCCCGAGAAGTCAGGACGCTATCGCGCCGTGTTGATTCACTACGAAGGGAACACGTCGACAGACCGGAAAAACCTTTCGCATGAAGTGGCCCAAAAGGTCTGTGAGAGCGTGCTTGCTGCGGGATATGTGCCGATCATCTTCGACTGGGATCATCGCTCACCGCTGCCCGACGGGAGACGTATTCACTGCCCGGATCGTAATAATTCGCTGTGGAAAGGACGACAAACGGGCGATGCCGCAACGATTGCCGCATTGATCTCGCTGGCGTCGTTAATGATCGGGATCGACAGCGGCCCATTGCATGTCGCCGGGGCCACAGAGACCCCGACAATCGGGGTCTGGACCCGGCACCATCCGATTCACTATTTCGAACTTGCCGATAATGTCTTGCACCTGGTACCGAGCGACCATGAACAACTGGCGGCGGGGCCTGAAGCCGTCAAGTATTTTGCTGAGAATTACCGGAGTCTGGTTTATCAATCGCTCGAACGAGATTTGCCCGCGACTGTTGAAAGCCATCTTCCGAAGCGGTCAGTACCGGCGGCATTGACATCAGAGCCGGTGAGTCCGATGACACAGCCGGTTCTTCGAGCGACGGGTTACACCGCTGAGTACTACGAGGAACATTGTCAGGCGGGTCTTGATTATCTCGGGTTTGGTGACTGGCAACGGCAGTACGGACGCTGGCTGTCAGACGTGCTGGGCTGGGGCGGGCAACAGGCTCTGGATGTCGGTTGCGCCTGTGGCAGTATTGCGCGAGGTTTCAAGGAAGCGGGGGGCAGATCCACGGCGTCGATCTTTGCGAGCCGATGATTCAGAAGGGCCGCGAGAAATGGCCCGACATGGCAGCGTCGCTATCCGTGTGTGACGCCGTGAACCTGCATCTGTTTACGGATGCGAAATGGCACGGATTGCACTCGGCCCAGGCTGCCGAACATTGGAAGCCTGAACTGGTCCCGTTCATCTTGCGGGAGTTGGCACGAGTAACCAGGCCGGGCGGACTCTTTTTTTGTGCTCTGGACACGGTCGAACTCTTCGCTCGCCAGAATCGATCGATGGCAACCGAAGATCCGACCCATATCTGTATCCAGACCCTGCAATGGTGGCACGAGCGATTGAGTGAAGCGGGATGGCAGGTCTGCACGGCAGACTATGACGAGAAATTACGAAAGCATCCGCTGACGTTCCTCAGTCGCTACGACTGGGACTGGTTTGTGGCCCGAAAGATCTCAAGTTAGCCAGTCCCCCAACTGAATTCACTTCTGAAAAATCAAGCACCACTACGGAATACTTCACGATGACGCGGATCATTCAAACGACAGGGATGCCGATCGACCCGACACATCGAACGTTGCCGACCACTATTGAAATCGTGGAACCTCCTGTACCGATTTATGCGGACTACCCGGACCTGCGAAAGCCTCCATCCACATCGAGTGTAGGACAGATCAAAATCAAACTTCACACCGATTCGGATTGCCTGGTGACCGTCTTGATTGAAGCGGTTCAGGATAAGACGCAAATCAACAAGGGAATTTTCGTCATTGGAACCCTGACAACAACCATCACCAAGATACCGACTGAATATACGGTCCCGTGTTCCGTAGGCGATGGGGTCGTGAAAGGAAGGTGCCACCTTTCGGAAGTCAAGATACGAATTACGCCGTTTGAAGATTGCAGTTCTTCAAGTTCGTCGTCGTCATCGAGTTCTTCCGAGTCCAGTGAATCTTCATCGAGCCTGTCGTCTTCCAGTTCGAGTTCCATTAACTCCAGTTCCTCCAGTTCCAGCCTGTCGTCTGGGAGTGGGAGCAGTGATTCCAGCGGGGGAACCGTTGTCGGATGTTGCGAGGGTGTCACGATCCCCACGGTCTTGAATGCGACATGGGGTCTGTTCTACGGTGATCGCTGCGACTGTACGGGAGGTGTTTCCAGCGAATTCACCTTTGACGGCGTGAGCAAGTGGACGACTTCAGGAGTCATGATCTGCGGCCATTCATATTCGGCCGAACTCTATTGTGAAGACAACTTCTGGATTTGTGCTCTCACATCAGGATGCAACGCTGGCAATGGAATCACAGACCCATTGCACGGACAGCCTCTCGGAAGCATCAGTTGTAATCCGTTTGAAGGCTCGTTTGCCTGGCTCGATTCGATGATCGCTGGAAATCCATTCCACTGTTGCGAGCCGGTTTCGCCTTCTGTCACGCAAGAAAGCCTCGTAGTGGTGATCACAGCATGACCAATTTCCCTGAATGCGACCAATTCACCGATCACCGACGTGCAATCTGTCGTGGCGAACGGCCCGATTTGAGCTGTGACGTTGTCAATCAATACCGACAGCGATGGGGACTTTCCCCATTGCCAAATTCACTGGTCAGCGAAAACAGAGTTACGGTTGCGCCAGCACCTGATGTTCCCGACCTTTTCCATCGCGTGGTCACGTTTGCTGGAGCACTGACCGAGCATCTTCGTGACGGTATGACGCGGTGCGAGGAGGCTGAGATTCAGACGCGACTGGCGATTTGTCAGGCCTGTCCTTCGTTTACGGGTTCGCACTGTCGTGAATGTGGTTGTGCCTGCAGTTCAAAACAGACATTTTTCAATAAGCTCGCGTGGCGTTCTGAGCGCTGCCCAATCGGTCGCTGGTAGACCCTGTTCTCACTTGGTACTCGCACTTGTGCACATTGTTTCGGGAAACAACATACCATGGCCAATGTCTATGTGACCTACGCGAAATTGGAAATCGACGACGCAGATATTTGTAATATTCCTCCCGAGATCCTGGGCTGCGAAGAATGCATGAAAAGTGCATTTCCAGGTAATCCCCCTACCAATGTCAGTACTGCTCCAATCCGTTATGCGACGGGCGAGCCGATCATTCATGCGGCGGATTTGCCGGGAGTCAACGGTTTCGGGATGCCGTGGGGGCAAGACCGGACTTTTGCAGGCCAGTTGCCAAGCCCCTATAACATGGGCGTCGGCACGAACTGGCAATCGAGTGAGGTCTCGCATCTGGCCCTGGAATTCGACGATACGACTTACGACATGGGTGGACTGTCGGCGCGCGTGATCCGCAGTTCCAAAGAAACATTGATTTACAATCAGATCTTTACCGGGTCATCTTACTTCAGCAAGTTTCGAACGGGTGAACGCCTGACGTTTGATCCGCGACTGCACAAGCAGTCCTATACGCTCCACAAGGTCGATGGGAGCGCCTATCACTATATTGGCCTCAACGGAATGCTGGGGGCATACGAAGATGCGCGTGGAAATCGAATGGAAGTTGTTGATTGGATCGACAACGGATTTCAACCGAAAAAAGTCCAGCGGACGTGGCAGTCTCCTGATGGTCCTGTCAATGAAATCATTGAATACGACTACATTCTGGACGATTCTCCGTCCCCCCTGCTGCTCAGCGTTCGCGTGCAGCGAATCAAACCCGATTTCTGGAGTACATTTGTTTCACGAGCCGAATATACCTACTACGGTACAGGTGACGAATTCGGCGGACACGAAGACCTGCAGTCGGTCACCATTCAAACCTGGCAGAACCATGCCTGGGTTACAACCGGAACCTACTACTATCGCTACTGGACTGGCAGCGATTCTCAGCCAGGTCACTCCGTCAAGTTTGTCCTGGAGCCGGGATCGTTTGAACGTCTGGCCGCAGATCCGGATGTCACAGACCCGTTTACGGCCCCCGATTCCGTCGTCGCCCAGTATGCCGACTACTTTTACCTGTACGACTCGCAGCGCCGAGTCATTCGTGAAGACGTTCAGAGCGGTTCGCAAACTTACGAATTCAGTTACGAAAACAGTTTGTTTACACCCGACTTCAACCACTGGTTCACCAAGACGACAGAAACTCTCCCCGACGGCAACCAGAATATCGTCTATTCGAATTACGCGGGACAGACGATACTGAAGGTGTTTGTCTCCGGGACCAGCAAATGGTGTGAATACACGCGGTTCGACGAACACGGTCAGGCGGTCCTGTTTGCCAACCCCGCTGCGGTCATCGGCTATGACGATACGTTTGCCGATCTGCTCGACTACGACAGCGGTACGAATACAAGCATGTTCCTGCGCAGTCATGAAGGGCTGATCCGTGCCATCACTTATCACCCCGAAAGTTGCTACGTTGCTACCGAAGGAATCCGGAAAGGACAATCAGGAACACTCATCCCGCAGCGAAAGCTCGAATACTGCTGTGCCACCAACGACTGCGACTGCTCCTCTCCCGGGCATTCCTCCGCGACCTTGGGAACCGATTGTGATTCTGGTGTCTGGTTCGTCGCCTCCGAAACGGTCTATCCGTCGGAAACAGACCCCGGTCAGACCGAAGTCACGTCGTATTGCCGGACATTCTATCCCTTCGTCCCCGGTCAACAGTCGTACGGCGTCAAGGAACTGGTCACCACCTTCCCTGACGTCTCCACCGACCATAATGGATCGGGCGTCGCCGCGACACGTCGTGACTATTTCGACACCTATGGCTATCTGATCTGGTCGATGGACGAACGTGGATTCATCACCCGCATGGTCTACGATGTCCCGACCGGCACGATGACCCAGCTTGTGGTCGACGTCGATACGTCGCTCTACTCCGATGTCCCCGATGGCTGGTCCACTCCCTCGGGAGGTGGCAAGAACCTTGTCGCCGACTTCACATCCGATCCCCAGGGGCGAATTATTCGTTCGCTCGGTCCTGCCTTTCTGGATGCGACCGCCACATCCGTCCGGACCGCGTCGTGGTCGGCCTTTTACGACGATTCGCACATCACGCTTTCAGCCCCGGGGTACGTTTCCACCTCAGGTGCGACGCTCGTTAATCCCGTCTCAATCACAAAAGCGGATGCGGGAGGCCGCATCAACGAACAGATTCAGGCGGTCAGCACCCTGACCGATGGTTCCCTGCCCGAAATCCTGCACGCCTATGCGATCGATACCCGTTGCGGCAGCGATCCGACGTTTGGATCTTCGCCCCTGTGTGGATTCCCGCAATCGAGCTACGTCCGCTGGACGACATTTCAGTACACCGATTGCTGTCTGACCACATCGCAACGAACGTATCACACGATTCCGTCAACGGGCGTCGGCACCGTTGGTACGAATTATGACCTGACCAGTTATGGCTACGACGCCATGAAGCGGCGAAACCATTCGGTCACTCCGGGTGGCACGATCACCGATCTGGTTTACGATCCGCGCGGCTTCCTGCTGTCAACCTATGTCGGAACCAACGATACGGGAGCCACCGAAACAGATCCGACCGGCGGGGGAACCCATCCCGCCAACAATATGGTGCTGGTCACTTCCCGCCAGTACGACCATGGCACCGATGGGGGCGATGGCAATCTGACTCAATTGACGCAATACGTCGATGGCTCGACAACGCGAGTCACCTGCATGATCTACGATTTCCGGAACCGGCGGATCGCCATCGATGGCGAAGTCGATTTCTACCAGCAGGACTATTACGACAACTTCAGCCGCGTCGTCCGGTCCGAGCGGTACGATACGATTGGCCCGGCCGGAGGCTGCGGATCGACCAGTTCCGGTTCCCTGGATTCCAGCAGTTCCAGTGGTTCGGCAGACGTCGGTAACCTGATCGCACGGAGCGACGTGAAATACGATGCTCGAGGCAACGTGTATCAGGCGATTCGTTATGCTGTTGATCCTGCGACAGGGGATGTCGGCAACAGTCTGGTCGGAAATGCCTGGTACGACGCTTCCGGAAATCGGGTCAAGATTCTGCCTGCTGGCTCGCATCTGTTCAGCAAGACAACATTCGACAGCCTGGGCCGGGTGGAAGTGCAGTATCAGGGCTACGATCTGGACGAAACCTCCTATGCCGATGCCTTCACGGTGACTGATGACGTGATCCTGGAGCAGGTCGAAACAACCTACGACACGGCCTCGCACGCGGTGCAGGTGACACTCCGCCAGCGGTATCACAACGCCCCGGATACGCAGACCGGCTCACTGCATTCCCCCGGAACAACCCCCAAGGCTCGCGTTTCGTATCAGGCCGCCTGGTACGACGGGGTTGGGCGCTCGGTTGCCACGGCCGATTACGGGACGCATGGAGGGACAACACTCTCCCGGCCGGACGCGGTTCCCGCCAGTTCCGATTCCGTCCTGGTGGGCCAGATCGTCTACGATCCGACGGGACCCGTGCAATACACCATCGACCCGGCGGGAATGGTCACGTCGTTCGAATACGATCAGGCGGGACGTCGGATTACGGTGATCGAGAACAACGTCGGCAGTTCGTCCTCCAGCAGTTCCTCATCCAGTACGGCCGAATGCGTTCCGTCGGACGATGCCAACCGCACGACGCTGTTTACTTACAATGCCGATGGTCAGCAGGTCACTCTGACGGCCGTCAACGGTTCAACGACGGATCAGACGACGACCTGGACGTATGGCACAACATTGTCCACCGCGGAAGTCGCCAGCAGTCTGCTGTTGCGGTCGGTGGCGTATCCTGATTCTGCGAGTTCCAGTGATCGGTTGTCGTACTCGTACAACCGGCAGGGGGAACGGACGACGCTGACGGATCAGCGAGGCTGCGTGCATACGTATCACTACGATGGACTGGGGCGTCCGATCCATGATTGCGTGACGACTCTGGGGAGTGGTGTGGACGGGGCGATTCGGCGGTTGTCGACGACATTTGAAGCGCGGGGATTGCCTTTGACGCTGTCGAGTTACGATAATGCCAGCGTCACGTCAGGGACGCTCGTGAACCAGGTTCGGTTCGCGTACAACGCCTTTTCTCAACTGGTCAGTGATTCTCAAAGCCACGGTGGTCCGGTGATTGCCTCCTCCACACCGCAGGTCTCGCTCAGCTATGCCGACGGCAGTGGGAACACGATCCGTCCGACAGCGCTGACGTATCCCGATGGCCGCGTGCTGTCGTACGACTATGGAACCGCCGACGGGATCAACGATGCCGTCAGCCGTGTCGGCAGCCTGATCGATGACGACCTCGAAGAAAGTCCCCTGGTCGAATATTCGTACCTCGGCCTGACGTCGCCGGTGATCGTCAATTACCCGGAACCGGACGTGAAGTACACGCTGGCGAGTCTGACCGGGACGAATGATCCTGAGACGGGTGACCTGTACAGCGGCGTCGATCGGTTCGGCCGGGTGAAGGATGCCCGCTGGTACAGTTCCGGCAGTACCGCCGATGTGGCTCGGTTGCAGTACGGGTACGACCGGGCCAGCAACCGGATCTGGCGAGCGGATCTGGTGGCTCAATCGCTGG
>JBAWWJ010000068.1:0-32138 GCA_037146815.1 Planctomycetota bacterium | reverse complement strand
TGCGCGCCAATAATCGCTACAAATCCGCAACGGAACTCGCTTGTTTAAGGACTAAGTGTCGCACGACAAACGGGCCAACTTCGAGTTCACCAACCATTTTTGTGCTTCTCCCGTTTTAAGATTAACTCAGTTTGCCTCTGCGACTCTATGCCGATTCATCGCGCCACCTTAGACTGATGAATCCCAATCGCTGCAAATCGTCGGTTGCAGGTCGGATTGCTTTCACCAATGACCAACAGGCCCTTGTCGCCAGCAACCAGAGCCTTCGCAGTCGAGTTCTTATCTATTGATTTGGAATTGTTCTGGATTCAGTTTCGGATTCCCGGCATTTTCGCGCCGAGCGTGTTGAAGCGTCACGGTTGCGGGCCGACGAGTGCTTCGAAGCCAGATATGACGTCGAACAGTTCCTCGTCGATTCCACTTTGGCGCAAGCGATGGAATGTTCCGTTCAGTTCCTCCAGCAATTCGTTGATGTTCTTGTCGGCTCGCTGCATGGCCGCCAGGCGACTGGCATTTTCGCTGGCGAGTGATTCAGCGCAGGCTCGGAACAGCGACACGAACAGATATTCGCGGATGAGTGCCCGCAATGTCGTGTTGCCACTATCCAGTACCTGGGGCAGGCTACGCGTCGGCCACGGACGTTCTGCCAACTTGCGTTGCCAGGTTGCGTCCAAGGGGAGCAATTGCCGACTGACGGGCTCATATACGGCCCCGGACGTGGGATGGTTGTAGAAGAGGTAAAGTGAGGTGATTTGATTCTGGCTGTGGCGTGTGTTGCCTTCCAGGAGAATCCTGCCAACAAGCGGAGTGATTGCTTTGACGGAATTTGGTACAGGGAACATGCCCATCAGCGTCAGGCCCGCATCGTTAAGGCGTTCTTGAACACGCTCGCCGACGGCCCAGACTTGGGGCTCGCCCCCCAGTGACGACAGTGAGTTGATCGCAAAATCGGCGATGACGTCATTGAACTGGCCGACAAGTCCCTGATCAGAACCAAACACGACCGCGCTAATTGGGCAGGTGGGTGCCGGGCCGTCTCGATCGATAATGTGAGGGACCGGGCCGCTGTTTCGAAAGCAGGCACTCAACCCTAATTCCACAGTTCGGTAGTAGTCGTCCAGAGCACGCACAGAATTTTCGTATTGTCCGATGCTCGAGGCGGCGACTGCCTTCATCGTGCGGACCACGGATTGCAGATCCCCTACTCCGCTGATTTTTCGACGCAGACTGGCCGGATTGTCGGTCATGACTTTTCCGCGAGTTCAGGCTTGGGACTGCCAACTGACTGCATGTCGGACTTCGCTGCTTCTGACTTTGGCTGAGCATCCGTCCAGGTCTTTGTATCTGGCTTCGGCTGGAATGGAATCAGCGATTTCCGGGCAAGGTCGATAATTGTCTTACGATCCTCATCGCTCAATTTGTCGACGGTTTCCAGTCGGTGGCGCACATCGGACGGACTATTTGCCATCGCATCCTGAACTGCGTGCTCGGCGTCCTTCATCTGTTCAATAGGCACGTTGTCAAACAGTTTCGCAGTCAGCGCCAAAAGCACTGCGATTTGTGCGGGGACGGCCACCGGCGAGAACTCCTGTTGTTTCAGGCACTCGCGAATTCGCCGTCCGTGTTCAATGATCTTGCGAGTGTCTTCATCCAGACGGGCACCGAAACGCGAAAACGTTTCGAGTTCTTCAAACTGCGCATAGGCGAGCTTCAGATCGCCCGCCACCCCGCGATAGGCTGCACGCTGTGCCTTACCACCGACGCGCGAAACAGATTTTCCGACATCTACGGCCGGCAGCACACCCAATTCGAAAAGCGATGGCGAAAGGTAAATCTGTCCATCGGTGATGGAAATTAAGTTGGTCGGAATGTAGGCAGAAATGTCCTGAGCTTCGGTCTCAATGATCGGCAGCGCGGTCAGGGAGCCGCCACCGAGTTCCTGTCGCATATGTGTCGCACGTTCGAGCAATCGAGAATGGACATAAAAGATGTCACCGGGAAATGCTTCTCGACCGGGCGGGCGACGCAGCAGCAACGACAGTTCACGATAGGATCGGGCATGATGGGTGAGGTCGTCATAAACGATCAACACGTCGCGGCCTTTTTGCATGAAGTGCTCGGCGATGCTGGTCGCCGCATAAGGAGCGATGAAGGCGAGGCCCGGGGGGTCGTTGCCTTCGGTGACTACTACGACGGTGTATTCCATCGCATCCTTTTCCCGAAGGGTCGCCAGGACCTTTGCGATCGCCGATGCCCGTTGACCAATTGCACAATACACGCACAGCACATCCTTGCCACGCTGATTCAAGATCGTATCGATGGCAATGGCGGTCTTTCCCGTCTGCCGGTCGCCCAGAATCAGCTCACGCTGGCCGCGCCCGATGGGAATGATCGCGTCGATCACTTTTAAGCCGGTCTGCAGAGGCGCGGTAACGGGATCGCGATCCATGATGGGCTCCGCGGGGCGTTCGATGGGCAGCCGCTCGCTGGCGACGACAGGACCTTTTCCGTCAAGCGGCTCGCCGAGTGGGTTGATCACGCGTCCGAGTAATCCATCGCCGACGGCTACGTCCATGACCCGCCCTGTGCGTTCGACCTCGTCACCGGCACGCAGTTGCCAGAATTTGCCAAGCAGCACGACGCCGATTTCGGTCTCATCGACATTGAATGCGATCCCCAACACGCCGCCCGGAAATTTCACCAGCTCTTCGAACCCGACGCCGGGCAAGCCGGAAACACGGGCGATTCCCGTAGAGACGGAAGTGATCGTCCCCACTTCGTGCGACTTTAATTGCAAAACGAACTGATCGCGTCCCTGGCTGAGACTGGCGAACGTACTCTCGAAAACCGACTGCAGAGAATTGGGTACCGCGTTCATTTAGCCTCCACACCCGCAGCCAGGTTCGTCTCAGGCTGAAGTTGCGCCTTGGCCTTCGGGTTGACCGGAGCCGTAGACTGTTTTTTCATCAGTTCCGTGACAGTCGTTTCCAGCGACATCAAATAGTCTGCGATGCTCCAGGCAATCTTTCGTCCGTTAGCGGTCAGTTCGATGCCGCTAATGACATCGGGCGCAGTCTCGTAGCAGATCACAACGTCGGCCGACAACGTTTCGTTGATCGCACGTTGAATTGAGTCACGTTGCTGCGACGGCAGTTCGAATGCACTACGCACCTGCATTGGGGTGGATGATCCTCTTAACGCGTTAGCAAACCCTTCCTTCGCTTCGTTATTCATTTCACGCACGCGACATGTGAAGACATCGCTGATGCGTTCTTCCAAGCTTGCGGCGGCCAAGTCGGACAGAGTCTTTCGCGCGATGGCGAAGACTTCGTCGCGAGTTCGATTCGCGATCACGGAGTGCAGGCGGGGTGGCCCAGACGTCGCTTTGGACGTCTGGGTTTACGAGAGGCAAGATCGCAGTATGCCTGCCCCAAGTTCCTCTTGTGAACCCAGACGCTGAAGCAGCGTCTGGGCCACCCAGCGAATACGATTCGGAGCAATCCAATACTACACCCCCACCGAGTTCATCTCATTGGAAACGGGAATGCAGGTTACTTCACAGCGCCGAATGCGGCGAAGCACCCATTCTTATGCAGCAGCTCAACTGTGCTGAAGCCAACTTGTCGCAGTAGGTTTAACTGATACGTCACCGGTCGTGGTGAATCCTCTTTGTCGACGTACGCAAAAACTTTGTCGCGGTAGGCCTCACCGCCGAGTGATGACAGGTACTCGCCGTACCCCGCCCACATCATCTCCTGTATCGGTTCGGATTCGTGAGAGACCAGGTCCGTAATCCAGACGCTGCCGCCGGGTGCCGTGATTGCGAACAGCTTTTGGAACGCGGTATTCCAGTCATTGTCGTCCCGCAAATGATGTAAGACAGCGGCAGCCAGGATCACATCGTATGTCTCTTGTCTGAGATCGGCCTGACGAAAATCGTCATGAATCGTGCGGATTTGTCCTGCGTTCACTGCGGCGACTCGTTCGGCGGCACGTTGCAGCATCGGCAGGCTCAGATCGAGCAGATCGACCTGAAAATCATGTCCCGCGACTTCCCGCAGCTTCAGAGTGTTATTCCCGGCACCACAGCCAATATCCAGGACTCGTCGAATCGGATTTGTGCTGCGGACGGCTGCCTGAGTAATCAATCGCATCGCGAGCGGTGCATCTTGAGTTGCCGTTTGACCTGTTTCCAGTTTCGAGAATCGTTCGACATCGTGATCAAAACGATCGCGGATCTGATCGAGTGTCGATTTGTCATGCAATGGCGTTGGCATTATGAGTCTCTGGAAGTTGTCGGTCGAGAAAATCGGAATTCAGTAACTGTAGCAGCATGCGATGGCATCGTCTTCACCTCCAGCATCCAGTCTTTTCCTTGCAGTTGGGAATTCAGCATTTCGTTGACAGCGTAAGTTCTCGCGGGGGGCACGATTTTTTCATGGGACGTTTCTTAGCCGTTTGCTTTTGTTTGGTCGTTGCACTGGCTTGTGCAAAGTTGATGTGACTTCTTGCTGCTGTCGTTTGTTGTGGCTTCCGATATGGCTTCAGTTGGGTTTGTCTGGATGAGTCGTTCCCGCTGAACAATTGTGCAGAAAACGTTTCCGCTGGGCTTGACCCAGCGGGACCAGCAACTGCAAGCTACCGACGAATCATCTTTACCAGGAAACCGCTCTCCACCCGGCTTGAACGGGTGGTAGCTACGACTTTCAGTCGGCTCGAATCCGGGGGGCGCTCGCGGAATGATCAAAGCCACGGCCTTGTCGATGACTCCAAGACTGTGAATCTCGGCAATCACGCAGGCGAGGCTGTTTGTTTGAGTATTTTGTTGACTTCTTTAGAACTTAGACTACTTCACCAAAATGAGATTTGATTCGTGACAGGTCGTGAAAATCCCGCCGATGCTTTTCCGGCGGTCCTGCTTTCGAAGTGCTGGTTTCTGTGCGGTCCCACCGCATGCGGAAAGACGGCCCTGTCATTGTCGCTTGCGGATCGGTTAAACGCCGAGATCGTCGCTCTCGATTCCATGACGCTTTACCGCGGCATGGACATTGGCACTGCCAAGCCATCGCTCGCCGAACGGTCGCAGATTCCGCATCACTTGATCGATGTTCTTGATCCCTGCGACGATTTCAGCCTGGCGCAGTACCTGACGGCGGCCGAGGCTGTCTGCCATGACATCGTCAGACGTGGGCGATGTCCGTTATTCGTCGGAGGAACGGGCCTGTATCTGCGTGGAGTCTTGCGAGGCGTTTTTGAAGGACCTGCTGCCGATTGGGAACTGCGTCGTGAACTTGAGACCCAGTTGCAGCAGATTGGCCACGTGGCACTGCATCGGGAATTACAGCAGGTTGATCCGGTGACGGCATTGCGACTGCATCCCAACGATTCGCGTCGAGTGATCCGGGCCATTGAAGTCTTCCGTTTGACGGGCCGTCCCCTTTCGACTCAACAGGAACAGGGGCCGCGCCCCCTGGAACAGCGGACGCCGCATGTCTACTGGCTTTCACCACCGCGAGACTGGCTTTACCAGCGAATCAACGAACGGGTGGAGCAGATGTTTGCAGAAGGACTTATTCAGGAAGTCCGGAAACTGCTTGCATCCCCGCAGGGACTCAGCCAGACGGCTCGACAGGGACTCGGTTATAAAGAAGTCATTGATGCCTTCGAATCGGGAATGACCAGCGACAGACCAACCCCCGAATTAATCGACCTGATTCAAACGAGAACCCGTCAATTTGCCAAACGCCAGCACACCTGGTTCCGCAATCTGGAAGAATGCAGACCGATCCCGATCACAGGGAGTGAATCAATCTCGGAACTGACCGAACAGATTGCAAATATCGGGTGTTCAGAGGGAACTCCGCAGATATGACCACGTTCAAGTATCCACCCAGGCTTTCGATTCGACTCTGCGAGGGGATCGAAATGTCCTTTTTGACGGATTTTGCCGGATCGAACCCGGTGAGTTCCGGATGGGAGCGAGCGGAATTCCTGGTCACTCCATACCTAACCAACTCCTGTCGCTCAGAACACATTAGCCGGAACGCGCTAGCGTCCGGTTCGGATCGGCACAACTGGTCACAAATAACCGAAACCGGACGCTAGCGCGTTCCGGCTGATGGTCATTGCTTCCAAAGCTCTTGTGAGTTCCTCGAATGTCTGATTGATCTTCAAAAAAAGCAATGATTGAGCAGAACGATTCAGAATCACGCGTGCTCGGCGCGAGTCTCCCGACCCCGTCGACGCACATGTGACTCTCCGCAGGATCGGTTTCTCCGCTTGGATCAACGTTCGTTGTCGAGTACAAACCTGCGGTCAGCAAAATTCCACGTTCCAGATCAGACACCGACGGCGGTCATTCGCCGAGTTCGCGGAGGCATTCATGACGATTCAGCAGTTGTCCGAAGAACAGGTTCGTGACTGGACTGTCGAACAAAAAGATCGGTGGTGGTTTGAAAACGTCTATCGTGGAAATATGCCGCAACTGACCTTGCGAGCTGCCGTGACCGGATTCATCCTGGGAGGATTGCTCTCGGCGACCAACCTTTACATTGGTGCCAAGACCGGTTGGTCGCTCGGTGTCGGGATCACTTCGGTCATCCTGGCTTTCGCGTTTTTCAAGTTGCTGCAACAACTGGGAGTCAGCGAATTCACGATCCTTGAAAACAATGCCATGCAGTCGATTGCGACGTCGGCCGGATACATGACCGCCCCGCTGACGTCGTCACTGGCGGCTTACATGATCGTCAATCAGGTGATGCTTCCCTGGTGGCAGATCATCACCTGGAACATTGCGCTGTCGATCCTGGGGGTCCTGTTTGCATTTCCGATGAAACGTCGATTTATCAATGACGAACAGCACCCGTTTCCCGAAGGCCAGGCGGCGGGAGTCGTCATGGATACGCTCCATTCGTCAGATGCTGCTGTCGGTCTGTTCAAAGCGAAAGTCCTGGGTGCTGCGGCAGGACTGGCTGCGTTCATCAAGTTCTGTCAGGCTGGGGGAATTCAGACACTTCTCCAGACCTCGATCGGCATTGCCAAAGACAAAGTTGTGCATCTGCATGAAGAGTTGTTTGTGCTGTTTGGACTGGTCGGTGAACGGACCCCCACCTGGTTCGGCACAAAAATGCCGCAACTCACCATTTCACCCTCCCTCGATCTGGCCATGATCGGTGCTGGTGGATTAATGGGGATCCGGGCAGGGGTGTCGCTGATGATCGGCGCGGTCCTGAATTACATGATTCTTGCCCCTTGGATGATCTCCCTAGGAGAAATTCACCCCAGCCCAAGTGACGGCGTTTCGTATGGATTTCGACAAATCACGCTCTGGTCGCTGTGGCCTGGGGTCACGGTGATGGTCGTGGCGTCGTTTGTTTCGTTCCTGTCCAAGCCCGATGTGATCAAGGGTGCCTTCCATAGCCTGACAGGGAAACGGACCGATCAGGACTTGTTGAAGGACATCGAATTTCCGCCCTGGATTTCTGTTGTGGGCATCCCGATCATGAGCGTCATCGTCGCTGTAATGGGCTGGTATTACTTCAATGTCCCCATCTGGGCATCACTGGTGGGACTCCCCTTAACCTTTATTCTTTCCTTGATCGCAGCCAATTCGACAGCACTGACAGGAGCCACTCCCGTAGGTGCCACCAGCAAGATCACTCAACTCTTTTACGGACTCGTTCGGCCAGGTGACATTCAATCGAATCTGGCAACAGCCGGTATCACCGCTGAAGTCGTCAGCAATTCCTCCAATCTGCTGATGGATATCAAGCCGGGTTACATGCTCGGAGCAAAACCTCGTCAGCAGGCCATCAGCCACATTATTGGTATCTTCAGCGGCGCTCTCGCCAGCACATTCCTGTTCTATGCACTGTTCACGAACAACTATGACCCCAAGAAGCCGGAAACGATTGCCACGATTCAGAGCGATCAATTCCCCATGCCCTCGGTCATGGCGTGGCGTGGCGTCGCTCAAGTGCTGACCTCGGGACTGGATAAACTGGCGCCTTCAATTCGCTACGCAGTTTTAGTGGCAGCGGTCATCGCTCTTGTCATGGAAGTGACGCGAATTGTCAGTCGTAATCGCTTGCCCCTCTCGCCCGTCGCCATCGGACTCGCATTCGTCATCGATTTCGGCTCTGCCCTGTCCATGTTTGCAGGATCACTGCTGTTCTGGTCTCTCGGTGTTGGTCGTGTTAAAGAGGAACAGGCCACCAGTAATCTCTTTGTCCAAAACCACGAGCCGATTTGCGCGGGAATCATCGCAGGAGCAAGCCTGATGGGGATCGCCGATGCAATCACAACTGTGTTCTTCCTGAAAAACTAAGGTCCACCATGACGACATTGCTCTCCCGCTTTCTGCGATACGTACGGATTGATACTCAGGCGGACGAAACCAGTTCCACTTATCCCAGCACGGCCAAGCAACTGACACTCAGCCGGATGTTGGCGGATGAATGCCGTGCCATCGGGTTGGTGGATGTCACCTGCGACGAATTCGGGATCGTCATGGCGACGGTTCCCGCCACGGTTTCCAGTTCTGTTCCAGCGATCGCCTATGTCGCTCACGTCGACACATCGCCAGAGTACTCCTCGGTCAACGTCAATCCGCAGATTCATGAAGCCTACGCGGGAGGTGACATTGTCCTTCCGAAGGATGGAAAAGTTCTGCGCGTGGCTGAGAATCCCGATTTGAACAATTGCCTGGGGCATACAGTCATTACGACCGATGGGTCAACGCTGCTCGGGGCCGATGACAAGTCTGGAGTGGCGGTCATCATGTCTGCCGCAGCCGAACTGATGCGACGTGGCAGCGAATTTCCGCATGGACCGGTTCGTCTCTGCTTCACATGTGACGAAGAGATCGGCCGTGGAACCGACAAACTCGACCTGCAAAAGCTGGGGGTACACGTCGCATACACGCTCGATGGCGGTGGACGCGATGAAATTGATTCTGAAACGTTTTCGGCCGATGGCGTCAAAGTAACCGTCAAGGGAATTAACACGCATCCCTCCGTCGGTAAGGGGGCGATGGTCAATTCCATTCGCATCCTCAGTACGTTTATCTCGCGACTGCCGACGGCCAGGCTTTCCCCAGAGACCACCGACGGACGCGACGGCTTCATTCATCCCTATCACATTGAAGGGGGAGTTGCCGAAGCGAGTGCCCGCATGATCCTGCGTGACTTTGAGACCGAGAATCTGGCTCAACAGGCTCGGCTGCTGGAATCGATTGCCGAGTCCCTGCGGGCCGAGTATCCCCGAGCCCAGATCCTGGTCGAAGTTCGGCCGCAGTATCGCAACATGCGTGAAGGCCTTGCCGTCGAACCTCGATCGATCACGAAGGCCGTCGACGCAATGAAGTCGCTGGGGCGAGTCCCCAGGATGACCATCATCCGCGGGGGAACGGATGGCTCACTGCTCACCGCAAAGGGCCTGCCCACCCCCAATCTTTCCACCGGGGAACATAACCCCCATTCACCGCTGGAATGGACCAGCCTGGAGGAAATGCAGGCAGCGGTTGACGTTCTCGTTCAGCTTGCGGCCGAGTGGGCCAAATAATGCCTCAGGAGAACAAGCTGCTGCGCCAGGCGTTAAAGTCGTGGTTCCTGATCTGCCTCGTCATCCTGCTTCCCATGGGGATGGGCTGGGGATGGTGGACGACCGACGCCTGGCGCCGATCGACCGTCGGCCGCGTTGATCCCGCGATGACGACGATCGCGATCCTGTTCCTGATGGCGTTCAGCCTGGACAGCAGCAAGCTGCGAGACTCCTTTCGATCACCGAGTCCGGTGATCTGGGGAACGCTCGTCAATATCGGCATCCTGCCACTGATTGCCTGGCCGCTGACGAGTCTCTTTTCGCTGACCGATTTTTCACTCGGCCTGATGATCGCGGCCGTTGTCCCCTGCACGCTGGCAACCGCGTCCGTCTCCACGCGTCAGGCACACGGGAATGACGCCGTTTCGCTGCTGGTAACCCTGTTGACCAATCTGATCAGCGTCGTCCTAACGCCCCTCTGGCTGAAATGGACGATCTCGGCCGAAGCAGGGATCGACCCCTTGGCGGTCATCATGAATTTGTCGATGAATGTTCTGTTACCAACAATCCTGGGCCAAGCTTCTCGATATTGGTCTGTCCTGGATCGATTTGCCAGACAGCATCGATCTGGAATCGGGATTGTTGCCCAGTCCCTGGTTCTGCTGATTGTCACCAAGGCGGCGGTGGAAGCGGGAGGCCGCTTGCAGAGTCAGCAGGTCTGGCCATCAGGTTTCGACTTTACACTGCTGCTGGGAGCCTGTGCTGGAGTCCATCTGCTGGCAATGCTGGTCGCGGAGATGGGAGGACGGGTGTTAAAGCTCTCGCGCGCCGACCGAGTGGCAACGCTCTTTGCAGGCAGCCAGAAAACACTCCCGGTGGGACTGCTGCTGGCCGCGATGCCAGCGATCACAGGCGATCTCCCGTTACCATTTATTACGTTTCCGATCCTGCTGTTTCACGCGATTCAGTTGATGGTAGATTCCGCCATCGCCGACCAACTGGGTCGACGAGAGAGTCAGGACTGCGATCGATAATCGTCAAGGAGAAGGCGTTCAGAAGCGACACCGTCCGCACGGGATGCGTACGGAAAAACGTAGGGTGGGACAAGCTCGCTTCGAGCGCCGGCCCACCATCTTTGTTCGTCTGAATTGGGGTGTTGCTTGAATTGGTGGGCCGGCGCGGCGAAGCGCCCCCACCCTACTTTTATGAATCGTCCCTTCGGCCGGATTTTCGCGAAACCCAGCTCTCCCAAACTTCACGTGCCCTGACGTAGTCGACACCTTTCTGCTTCGGTTCCACCGACGCAAAGGAATTCAGGGCACCGATCAATCCACTCGTTTTCAGAAATCATGTCAATTGATGGTAAATCCCTCGTAATGCTCTCAGTGCATTCGACCTCGCTGCATACAACACGGATTCTGATCTGACCTTGCTGCCCAACGGTCATTGATTGATCAAGAATGGATCTCTCACAGAGCCGCAGAGACACGGAAGGGGAAGAGAGCAGATCCCGCATCATCAGTTGGGGTCGAAGCGGCATCTCATCTCTGTGCCTCCGTGCCTCTGTGAGAACCTGAAACAAACAAGTCGGCACCGAGTACAACGCCCATCAGGTGCCGACTTCACTCAAGTTACTCGGCTCGTTTTACAAACAGCTTTGCTTTGAACTTGCTGGCCAGAGTTAATTCGATGCGACCTGTTTCTTCGGTCTCTTTCGCGACTGTGACTCTGATCGGTGCGGTCGATGTCGATTGATCGGGTTCCATCGCGGCAATGGTGATCGGTTCCTTTCCCTGGCCGTACAGAACCAGTTCCAGTTTTCCATCACGTTTGCGAGCACCCAGCAGGCAGACGGTGACATCGACACTCTTGTCCCCTTCGGTGACAGTAAGTTTTCGATGCTTCGCGACCGGGACGATGATTCCGTCGGAAACAGGGCTGATCCCCTTCAGCCAGAGTTGCCCAACAGGAACGGGTTCCGATTTCGCCCCTTCCAGAATCGCCGCAGAGAGCTTCTGGTCGGGCAGGACCAGCAGGCCCAGTTCACCATGCTTGTATCCTTCGCCACGATCTGTGTCGGCGCTGATGGTTAACTGAGCATCTGCTGGTGTCCCGAGTAACTCCACCAGTTTCCTGGCAACCTTCTGAGCTTCTTCAGTGGAAATGCGATCCTGAGCCGTTGCCATCGTGCTCACGCCAACAACACCACAGGCCAACAGACATCGCATGACATTGACGAGGCCAAACCGGAAACCAAAACATTCTCGCAGCAGATTCTTCATTGCGCACTTTTCCTGGAATAAGAGTTTTGTCGGAACTGGAAGCGTGGAATTCACTCAGCCCCAGACAAGGGCTGTCCTTCGATGCTGTATTAACGACGCCGAAGTTTGCGGGTTACAGCTTTTATTCTTTTTTCGTGTCTTCGACGCGCAACAGGTCGAGCGTGATTTCATGGTCTTTGGGTTTCATGGTCGCAAACTCCTGCCGCTGTTCGTCTGTCAGCTCGGCCTCAACCGATTTCACCAGTTGCTGAATAATTTCACGTTCACGGCTTAGCGTTGCCTCTTTGAGACTTTGAAACTCCTTGACGGCGACCGACATCAACTCGTCCACGCGAGTGCGCTGCGGTTCCGTCAGCGACAGCTTGTCATTCAGGCTCTTGATCGCACGTTTGTGCCAGGTCTGAGCGATGGCCTGCTGATCGTTCTTTGCCAGAGCAGACCGGCGTCCAATCCAGACGCCGAGCGAGATACTCGCGGCGATCAACAGCCCCAGGCAGACAGTGATTTTCCAGGTCTTCATGATGTCCACGGCAATGTGAGTTCAGTCGGTTCGACAGGTGGCAAAAACGATGTCAATTCGTGGGATCGCCCCAGTTTGTCGGCTGCGATACAGACAGCGAGTGCAATCGAGACGGCAACCAGCGCTCGCCACCCTTGGCGAAACCAGTCTTGCTCGGGTGCCACTAGACGGACGGAGTTCACATGGGCGACAATCGTGTCTGCCAACCCTGCAGGAATTTCGACAGATTTCGCGACCTGATCCTGACGCACAACTGCGACGATGCGTCGCCAGCGATCATCAAAATCGCTGTTCATAAGGGAAACTCCTTTCTCAACTGGATCGCCAGTTGTCGCAGTTTTTGACGAGCCCGGAAAGCTCGTACTTTCACGGAAGATTCACTCCACCCCGTTCGTTCGCTGATCTGCCGGACACTGAGTTCTTGCAGATCGAGCCATTCCAGTACCAGTCGATCTTCCGGCTTTAATCCCCCAAGCAGTTCGTCGATTAATGTCCGTGCTGCGGCGTTGTCGGACACCGGATTCACAGGGGCATCGCTGGTCAGGAATTCCAGCCAGGCTCGTTGAGCGTCGTTCAGTTCAGAAATTCGTCGTTCGGGCCGACGACGCTCTGTTCGCAATGCGTCGAGGCAGGTCCAAACCGCCAAGCGGGAAACCCAATGGTCGAATGGGATTCCAGCGCGAGGAACATAGTGATCAAGCCGGGAGAAAACTTTCAGAAAGACCTCCTGTGCCAAGTCTGTTTCTTCACTCCGCCTGACCCGGTGCGAGCGGACAATTCCAATCACGCTGGGATACAGATACCCCACGAGCTGCCGCGACGCTTCTTGATCGTGCCGCCGCACTCGTTCCACCAACACCGCAACATCGATTTCCGGATCTGGCATGGTAAAGTCCGCACGGAATATCAACGCCACAGAAACATGCCGGTTACATCAAATCGTGGTTTTCTTGTCAAGAAACACGTTTTCGCCAGGAAAGCCACTACGTCCGCCGGCAAACGAGGAGACGTCTTTGCTGACAGGATCATGACGTTGGTCGATTGGAACACCGATGGAGATCGACTTACGGGTCTTGCTTCACGGATTCTCGCGAAGCCGCAGATATTCATGCCAGGATTCTGATTCATCGATACGACGCTCTAATGCACTGGCGAGGTCGGCATTTGCCGATGGATAGACATGAAACTGGGCGAAATTCGCGTGAAACCTTGTATTTTGAACTCCGTGGCATGCAACGCAATGGTGCATAGAGGGAACCCCGACATGCCCCTTGCCTTGTCCCAACACAAGTGTTTCTCCATCCGCGTCTTGTTTTTGACGAATGCCCCATTGTCCCGTTGATTCAAAGCTGTAGGCGTCCACAGGTGTGTCTAATTCCAAAGCTTTTAGACCTGGCTGACCGGCAAGAAACTCAGAGCGATCAAGAACGAATTTGAATCGAGCATCGTGTTTGATTTCGGCAGGTGGAGTCACCAGCAACTGCAGACTCTCCACAACGTTTGTCACTTTCAGTTTTCCATGGGTGTTTGCGGCCACGGCACGACGCATCAGAGCCAGTTCCGTTCCCGGCGGAAATGTGACGATCGATTGTTTTGAAGTCGCAGCGATGAACTCTTCACCCGCTTTGCGACCATGGGGCCAATGCATATGGATGGAAAACAGTGATCGCTGATTGACCGAACTGGTGTGCCCCGGTGCACCCATGGCTGAGTTCTTGCTCGCGGAAATCGAAATCCAGTCGGAATTATCACTCAATAGCCCAGTCGGCAGATATGGCTTTTCAGGATGTCCGAGGTCAGGTGATTCGGGAAAGGGAGTCTTCTCACGAATCATCGCTAACGTGTCGGGAAGCTGCCGAATGTCGTCATCCGTCAGCTCCAGGCGTTTCAGGATACAAACCAGACGCCGACGAAGTTCTTCGCCGCGCTCTTTTGAGGCCATGTGCTTGAGTGCCTCGAAGATCGTCCACAGATCCCGGTAGAAGATCAGTCGACGGACGGACGGGCGCAGCATCCTCCATCTCATGGCGTGGAAGTTGATCGACCGCAGTGAGTTGATTGAGCAGTGCGCGGTACGCAGCGTCTGACGTTGAGAGGCGTCGAAACCCGCTCCATGGCACATCAAACGACAGACGGTGGTAATACGTTTCCCCCGTGGTAAATGTTCGCACAAAGAACGACTTGTGGACGGCATCCCATGGATGATCCCCTTGCTCACTATAAATCAGAGCGTATTTCGTAATGTCGAGGGGTGCCGATTGACCTAGCAGGCAACTGAGAATGACGAACGACTTCAGCATAACGCAGCTCCATTGAGATTGGTCATTCCGGCAAGACGATGTGCAGAAAGCGATTCTCGCAATCGATTGTCGCATCAATGCCATTGATCGTATGACGAACTGGACGCCGTGTCGACTGGCCGGTTGCTACGCTGCCACGCAACGCGAGTTTCGATATATGTCGCTGAATTTGTCTGGTGTGAGATAGTCGTGGTTCGCTCCGCGAACCAACGCTTCTTGACGCTTCTTGGCCGACAGACTTCTGAGGACGAGGCGAATCTTTGAGTTGCCATAAGAAGGTGCGGCGTTGGTTCGCGGATAGGTTGTGAATCTATTGACGTTTTGGTTTTTTGAGATGGTTGGCCGAAAAAACGACGTCGTAGGATCGCTCAGAATCGACGATCGTGACGATCGTGGCTCTGCGTGATTCAAAGTTCATCCCAAAAACAACCGTTTCAATAAATTCACAGCCTAGGAGCGAACCACGACTATCTTGCCGCAATTCAGACCTCATTTTCCAATGCAGAAGCGGTCTCCCCCTGACACGGAAAACATCAGGAGCATGATTGTCAGGAATTTCGACAGATTCGGCTTCTCAACTCGTCGTCATTTCTGCTTCGATTGCCGTTATTGCAGGGCGTACCGTGCAGATACCGTGCGTGCTGGCCTGGGAAACAGCAGCCCGATCACCGCGACGGTACGCTCTGGCCAATTCGATCATGGCGTAACATTACGCACAGCCACCGCGTTTCCATTGATTTCGGCTTGCAATCGCCGGCATTCTAGCTCGAAAAACCGGCTCTTCTTGGGCTTCCAAAAAAGCGTCGAGGCGTCATAAATGAACATGACCGCACGGTGCCACAAAGCCGTTTGCGATTGTCCGAGGGAAAGAATAGGATCAACCTGCTTCGTGCCTGAATACGTTGGCTGATCAGCATCCCCAAAAATCCAAGAATGGGGCGATGAAGAAAGCCTCCAATACAGATCATCGGCTTCGTTTGACAGCACAGTTCTCCCTGTTGCTGGCGTTATCGTTTTATCTGATTGGGTACATGTTCTACTACGCCCAGGTGGCCTTTTTACGAATCTGGGGTTCATTTCGGCGACGACGGGCCTTGTCGCGCTGTGCTGTTGGGGCATCCGCAGCGTATTGAGATACATTTGGAACTTAACGGATCTAAGATTGCATTCTTCTTCGATCAAGAAATGGATTCTTTCGATTCTCTCGGTTGGCTTCCTAGTCTGGATTACGTTCTGGGAAATTCTAATCATTGGCTATCTCTCAGGATTTGCTGACCGACGGTATTAAATCGAGCCGATACTGCGTGTAACGTGCAAGGTCATTGCGAAAACACTGAAAAACAAGCTAAATACTATGTCTCACTTCCCGATGCAGAATTTGCTGAAGACCCGATCGAGAATGTCATCTGTATAGATGACACCCAGGATTCTTCCCAGGTGGTCCAGAGCTTCGCGCATGTCGACGGCGATCAGTTCGTCACCTGTCGATTCGAACCCGGCTGACTCTTCCGCGTGTTTAAGCGTTGCCGCAACGGCTTCCAGGCTTTCACGACAGCGAGTAGCTGTTGTTCCCAGCCACTGGCGACTCCCCTTACCGGAGGATGCCAGCGCAGATCTGAACTCATCCGCCAGTTCATTCAGCCCTACCCCTGTCACGGCGCTGATGCCAATCGGCGCGTCTCCCTGTTGATCGACGCTATCTGCCAAGACGGCGGTGGCATCGGTCGTGACAGAGCTATTTCGTGAAGCAGCAGGACGGTCGATCTGAGTTTGGATTCGAAGGCATTTGCGCGATTGCCGGCGCGTCGTCTCAAATAACTCATCGTCGAGTACGGCACGAGCCGGATCGAGATCCGATGCAGTACACCAGACAACCACGTCTGCCTGTTGAACCTGCTCTGACCTCAGTCTCTGTGCCACTTGACCGATCTGTTCGTCGGTAATTTCCCAACCCGCCGTATCGACCAGATCGAAAGCGAGGCCGGACCAATCGACGGGGACCTGCAGAAAGTCACGCGTCGTTCCTTCGATCGGCGAAACGAGTGCGGCCTGACTGGCTGACAGGCGGTTGAACAGCGTGCTTTTGCCGGCATTCGGCAGCCCCGCCAGAACAACACGTGCACGAGACCGGGACTGCATTCGATTCGCAGTCTGCTGCAGCAGTTCATCGACGAACTTGCGGGCGACCGCCACACGCCCCAGAACTTCTACCCGCGAGACAAATTCGATGTCTTCTTCGATAAAATCAAGGCCAGCTTCCAGGTCCGCAAGCAGTTCGAGCAGGTCTCTGCGAAGTTCAGACAGGCGACCAGAAATCCCGCCCGCCAATTGAGACAGCGCGGCCTGAAGTTCGCGATGGTCATGGGCATCGATCACTCCCAGGACGGCCTCTGCCTGAAGCAAGTCGAGCTTTCCCGCCAGAAAGGCCCGCAGTGTGAATTCACCAGGCCGAGCTGGTCGAGCACCTCGCCGATGTACTTCTGAAAGTACGGCTTCCAGAAGCGGAGGAGACCCCGGTAGATGCAGTTCGACGAGCGGCTGTCCGGTATAGCTTCGGCGGTTCGGCCAATCGTAGAGATCCACACAAATCGCACAGCGTGAACTGACACCAGTCAATCGACCGGTATACCGTGATGCGACTCGAGCGGCCTGCCAGTCCTTGGGATTATCAGGGTGAAACCAGCCCGCCAGGAGTTCACGAATACGTGGTCCCGAGATGCGAATGATCCCACGCTCGGAAGCACCCGGGGCAGATGCCAGTGCAGCGATGGTGTCATCCAGCGACAGATCCATCGTTCACCTCGGTACTGGAGCTTCGGTCAACCGCCTGACGTCACTTCAAACGTCATTAAGCAGGCGCCGGAAGCGTGGAGAATTCGACCTGGCCGTGCAATAAGGAACTCTAGGTGTGTGTCAGCGTAACACGGCCAGGCCGAAGTCTCCATGTCGGTGGCAAACCGTTATTCCCTGCTGAACGAACAACGATGCCACGCCAGAAACTGATAGTATCGGGCGAATAGGGGCTTAGCGGGCCTTTGCCAGCGAAAGCATACGCCGGGCTCGCTGCTGATCGGCGAGTTTCACCTTCACTTCGTCGTCCGTTCGAGCGACGCGGCTATCGGCTGCTGCGAGTTGCTTTTCGGCATCGGCAGCTACCAGGTTTTCGACTGGAACCGCACGGTGCGTCAGCAATGAAACGGTACTTCCCAGAACCTGGACGAAGCCACCATCCACGAAGAAGCTACGCTGCCCCGAGGCGGCAGTCACTTTCAGTTCTCCGCAGCCCAATCGCCCGATCAGTGGCAATCGGCCCGGCAGGATACCAATGTCACCGTCGTACAATGGAAAGCGCAGGGCGGAGACTGGCTCATCGAGCAGTGTTCGCTCGGGCGTGACGATCACCAGCCGTAGTTTGTCACCGGTGGACATAGTTTAGTAGCCGAATTCTGTTGACTGAAATTACCGAATTACGCCTTGGCCATTCGTTCTGCCTGCTCGGCAGCTTCCTTGATTCCACCGACGTAGGTGAACGCACCTTCGGGCAGGTGGTCCCATTTGCCGTCGCACAATTCTTCGAAGCTTTCGATCGTTTCGTCACGTGGAGTGATCTTGCCCTTCTTACCGGTAAACGGCTCGGCAACCAGGAACGGCTGCGACAAGAATCGTTCGATACGACGGGCACGATGCACGACCAGCTTATCTTCTTCGCTCAATTCATCGATACCGAGAATCGCGATGATGTCTTTCAACTCACGATATCGCTGCAGGATCTGCTGCACACGGCGAGCGATCTTGTAGTGACGTTCGCCGACGACCAGCGGATCGAGAATTCGCGACGAAGACGACAGGGGATCAATTGCCGGGAACAGGCCCTTTTCTGCAATGCTTCGCTCCAGATACAGGAACGCATCCAGGTGCGAGAACGCGGTCGCAGGAGCAGGGTCGGTCGGATCGTCTGCGGGAACGTACACGGCTTGCACCGATGTAATAGCACCGCGATTGGTCGAAGTGATTCGTTCTTGCAAGGCACCCAGTTCGGTACCGAGGGTGGGCTGGTAACCCACAGCGGAAGGCATACGTCCCAGCAGTGCCGACACTTCCGAACCAGCTTGCGAGAAACGGAAAATGTTGTCGACGAACAGCAGCGTATCGGCACCAGTCGCGTCACGGAACCACTCGGCCATCGTCAGTGCGGTCAAGGCGACGCGAAGGCGGGCACCTGGCGGTTCGTTCATCTGACCGAATACCATCGCCGTTTGCTCGATAACGTGCCGACCGGTACTACCGATTTCGGCTTCCTGCATTTCGAGCCACAAGTCATTACCTTCACGGGTTCGTTCACCGACCCCTGCGAACACTGAATAACCACCGTGTGCTGCAGCGATACGGGCGATCAGTTCGGTCAGAATAACGGTCTTACCGAGACCGGCACCACCGAACAGACCGGCTTTACCACCGCGAACGAACGGCACGAGCAGGTCGATAACCTTGATGCCCGTTTCGAACATTTCGGTCTTGGAACTGAGGTCTTCCAGCTTTGGAGGAGCACGATGGATCGACCAGCGTTCGTCGTGAGCCACGTCGCCGCGACCATCGATTGCATCACCGAGTACGTTGAACACACGACCCAGGGTTCCTTTACCAACAGGGACGCTCACCGGGTTACCAGTGTCAACAACTTCCATCCCGCGGACCATACCGTCGGTTGAGCCCAAGGCCACGCAACGGACGCGACCGCCGCCCAAGTGCTGCTGGACTTCACCAGTTACCTTGATTTTCAGGCCCTTGACATCCGTTTCGATCTTCAATGCGTTGTAGATCGCTGGAAGCTTGTCCATCGAAAATTCGGCATCGAAGGTGGAGCCGATGATCTGTGTGACACGGCCGATATTCGCAGTCGCAGTAGTCATGCTCTTCGTTCTCTGACTTCTCGTGGGTTGGTCTGGAAGTCCCAGGTTGGTACTCGTTCAGGCCACGACGTTCGATCGTGGCCATGCGGATGTCGCGGCTCTATTCCAGAGCTGCGGCACCGCCGATGATTTCACTCAATTCCGACGTAATTTGTGACTGACGTGCCCGGTTATATTGAGCACGGATCGATCGAATCATGCCATCGGCGTTTTCCGTGGCACTCTTCATGGCAACCATACGTGCAATCTGCTCGCTGACTGCCGCATCCAGGAAACACTTGAACAATCGAGCTTTGAACGACGCCGGTACAATCTCTTCCAGGATTTCTTTTGGCGACGGAAGAAACTCATATTCAACATTCGCCTTCCCAGCGGTAGCAGCCGTGTCCTGCAACTTACCGATAGGCAACAATGTCTGGACAACCGCCTTCTGACGGGACATTGATTCGAACTGCGTGAATGCGACGTCTAAACGATCAATGTCACCGCGAACGAAGCTTTCGATGAATCGCGAAGCAAGTTCATCGACCTGTTCGAACGACGGCTTATCTTCAAAATGCGTATAACTCGCGGCGGTTACGATCTTCTGGAATTTGAAGTAGCCGATCCCTCGCTTGCCAGAGACTTCGACGCTCAATTCCGTTCCGTTCGCTCGCGATTCGCGAATTCGTCCCTGAGCCAACCGCAGCACACTGCCATTATATCCGCCACACAGCCCACGGTTTGACGTGATGACCAGCAGGATGCTCTTCTTTTCCGTTTCACGTTGCTGCAGCAGCGGATGACTGAGCGACGCACCATCGCCGGATAGCGTCTGTGAGAGGTCTGCAACGATTTCCGAAATTTTTCGGGTGTATGCAGCCGCTTCGACAGCTCGGTCCATGGCTTTCTTGAAGCGTGCCGTCGCAACCAGTTCCATCGTTCGCGTAATCTTGCGAACGTTGCGAACGGCCTTCAACCGCTTGATGATCGCCCGTGCTTTTGCCATGACCTATCTTCTAATCGACCGGATTCCCAACACTTTCAGTCTGTAACGCGAGAACCAACGGCGGGATCAGAATCCCGCCAGATTCACATTTACTTGTGGGTCTCTTCCCAATTGCGACGCCATTCTTCCAATGCCGCCTTCAGTGCTGCTTCGGTCTTGTCGTCCAGCACACCGGTATTGATGAGTGCATCGCGAACTTCACTCTTTTGTTCACGGATGAATTCCAGCATGTTGGTTTCCGCTTCTTGCACGCGCGGAACCGGTACCTTGTCGAAGTATCCCTTCGACCCGCCGTAAATACTCATCACCTGGTCCGCAGCGGGCAGCGGTCGGAATTGCGGCTGCTTCAACAGTTCGACCATGCGGTAACCGCGGTCGAGCTGCTGTTGAGTTGCCTTATCCAGTTCCGTACCGAGTTGTGCAAACGCTTCCAGTTCGCGGAAGGCTGCCAAATCCAGTCGCAGGCTACCAGCGACCTTTTTCATAGCCTTGGTCTGAGCATTACCACCAACGCGGGACACCGAGATACCGACGTTGATAGCGGGACGAACACCCTTGAAGAACAAGTCAGGTTCCAGGTAGATCTGACCGTCCGTGATCGAGATCACGTTCGTCGGAATATACGCGGAAACTTCCCCTTCGAGCGTTTCAATGATTGGCAAGGCAGTCATCGAACCACCGCCGAGTTCGTCACTCAACTTTGCCGCACGTTCAAGTAGTCGGCTGTGGCAGTAGAACACGTCACCCGGATAAGCTTCGCGTCCAGGAGGACGTCGCATCAGCAGCGACAACTGACGATAAGCAGTAGCCTGACGGGTCAAGTCATCATACACCACGAGTGTGTGCTTGCCTTGATACATAAAGTACTCGGCAATCGCCGCACCAGCGTAAGGAGCAATGTATTGCAGAGGGGCTGGATCGCTGGCCGAGGCACTGACGACGATGGTGTAGTCCATGGCGCCGGCATTGGTCAACGCGTCGATGACTCGTGCCGTCGTGCTGGAACGTTGCCCGCAGGAAACGTACACACAGATGACATCGCCACCCTTCTGGTTGATAATCGCATCGACGGCGACGGCCGTCTTGCCGGTCTTGCGGTCGCCGATGATCAGTTCTCGCTGACCACGTCCAACGGGGGTCATGGCATCAACAGCCTTGATCCCGGTCTGAAGCGGTTGCTTCACGGGTTGCCGTGCGGCAACGCCAGGTGCCATTGTTTCCAGTGGCCGAGTTGATTCCGCCATCACCGGACCTTTACCGTCCAATGCGACACCCAGTGGATCAACGACGCGCCCGATGAGCGCATTCCCCACGGGAACCGACAACAGGGCACCGGTCGTACGGACCTCGTCCCCTTCGGAAATTTTCAGGTAATCGCCGAGAATGATCACCCCGACGCTGTTCTCTTCCAGGTTGAACACCTGTCCGCGAACACCGCTGGAGAATTCGACCATTTCACCGGCCATGGCCGAAGCCAGACCGTAAACTCGCGCGATTCCGTCACCCACTTCGACAACGTGCCCGACTTCACTGGTTTGAAGCTGGCCACGAAAGTCTTCAATTTCCTTCTGGATGACTGAAGCGATCTCGCCCGCGTTGAATTTCATTCAGACACCTCTCGCGCAATCGAGCGCGAAGTTGCTTAACTTGAGTCTTAAGGGATCCATCGTAGACCGTATCGCCCACGCGAACGACCAGTCCACCGACCAACGTCGAATCTACTCGAGTCTCGAGAATCGGTTCGCACGCCAACGACGCACGCAACGCGGATCGAATCGACTCCACTGCTTCACCACTCAAGGCTGCAGCACTGGTTACGCTCACCCGCCGTCGTCCCGCACGCCGCTCAGATTCGACTTCCACCAAATTCCGAATCCCAGGCAACAATGACAACCGATCATGCCGGGCCAGAACTTTTAGGAAGTTCGCAAACAGCGGCGTTGCTCGTCCCGAGACAACGCGATCAATCAATTTTAACTTATCGTCATGACTGATGGACGTTCCACGCAGCAGGGTGTCAAATTCCGACTGAGACCCCAGCACATCGACCACAAACGAAGTTAACTCTTCGACTGCGCTGGCAACATCAGCTGCCGCAGCGTCCAAGTACGCGATCGCATAGACCTTCGCGATCGATTGAGCGCGAGGGTCTTCGAATACGCTTACTATCTTCGTTTTCAGTTCAACGTCCACGAGATCAATCCTGCCCCACGTAGTCCGACAGCCAGACGCTGTCATTCCGCAACACCGGCACGAATTTCACGACCGGTCAGTTTCGCCGAATGTTCATTTCGGTCAAAGCCTGCTTGACCAAGCGATCGTGATCGCCATCGTTCAGGCTCCGTCCAATGACACGCTCAGTCGCACCTACGACATTTGTCGAAACGAAGTCAAACAATTCTGCCAAAGCCAGATCGCGAGAGCGCTCGATTTCGGCGATCGCTCGCTTTTTCGTCGCTTCAGCCTCGTTTTGAGCCGTCGTGATAATGTCCTGCTTCGTGTGATCGGCATCGCGTCGCGCCTCTGCCAGCAATTCTCGCACTTCTTCGTGCACCTTTAACAGCTTGGCTTCACGCTCCGCAATCAACGCCTCTGACTTGATTCGATTGGCTTCTGCGTCGGCGATATCCTGACGGATCCGCCGCTCGCGTTCATTCAGACCATTTCGCAATGGCCCCCAGGCACCAATCCGCAACACGGCGCAGTAGACCACGAACGTGACAAGTGAAAACAGCGCCAGATCTTTTGTAAAACCCGGCAGTTCAACAGCATGTCCGCCACCACCCCCACCGTGTTCCGGCTCGTGCGGCGCATCAGAGGCGAACGCAACCGTAGAACCAGACAGCACCAGGCTGATGGTGAAGACGCCAACAGTTCGTACCAATAGACCAAGCATGGCTTGCCACCCGTGTCGCAGTTCAGATAACGCCTGACCAATCGAAGCCGTCATAACTAATTGACCGAGTAAGGCTTGTAGCTGCCGTTGTTCAACAGGCAAACGATCAGCGCGAAGAATGTCGCACCTTCGATCAGCGCGGCTGCGATGATCATTGCCGTCTGAATGTTGCCAGCGACTTCTGGCTGACGCGCCATGGCTTCTACTGCAGCCTGGCCAATTCGACCAATGCCCCAGCCAGCACCGATGATCGTCAGTGCAGCACCAATTGCTGCCGAAAAGTGGATTCCGCTATGACTGCCTTCAGCAGCCAGAGCTGGAGTCGCGAACACGAACAACAAACAGACTCCGTACACCAACACCCGCAGATTCTGACTCACGTCGACTCTCCTCAACTGAAACACCCGGGACGCCCCAAGACTCTTGAACACAGACTCTTGAACACCAAAACAGCTTCAATGCGGATTGACTGCCGCACTGATAAACAACGACGTCAACAGCGAAAACACATACGCCTGCAAGAATGCCACAAACAACTCAAGCATGCCGATCCCGACCTGCCCGAGAATACTCGCTGGCATGACGATACCCCAGAGTACACCATCCACCTGGGCAATAAACGCGAGGAAGACACCTAAAACCGTGTGCCCGGCCATGATGTTGGCGAACAGTCGCACAGCCAGCACACCGTGCTTGATAAACAACCCGAGCGCCTCTATCAACCATAGACCCGGAACCAACACAATCGCCAACGGGCCAGGCAGATCCATGTGAGGCACGAGCGACTTCCAGAAGCCAACCGCACCAGACTGCTGCGAACCGAAAAATACGACATGAGCAAACGTCACAACCGCCAACACGGCCGTCACACTGATACTGCCAGTCGGCGAACCGAGAAACGGGATCGCTCCCAACAGGTTGCAGAACAGAATGTAGAAGAAAACACTCCAAACGTACGGCAAATACTTGTCCGCCGGATGCCCTGCCTCAACGAGGGTAGCACTCACATGAGCCGCGCCCGCGTGCCCATGCTCCACATGATCGTGAGCACCATCACCATGCCCATGGTCATGGTCATCATGATGGTGAGGAATCCCGATCGAGGGACGAACAACCTGATCTCTAATGAAGAGAGCCAGCGTTTCCCAGAAGTTCCACCACGCGCCGGCCACAGGCTTTCCGTCGCGCACTCGCGTCGCCAAGCCGCGAAAGATCACAAACGACAAGACGAGCGCCACAACCTGCAGCACCATATACTTTGTGATCGCAAACTCATAACCAAAGATCGACACCACCGGCAGCGACGGATATGCATCGAGGCCAAAGAGACGACACACAAATGTCGGGAGTTCCCAAACACTGCCGTCTTTCACGTGATGAAAAGGATCATTGGCCGACATGAAGTTCCATTCAACCTTGGTCGTTAACCGACTTCCCGCGTGCTGCAGGAGCCAGAATCACTGCCGTCTCAACCGCCAATGCTGCGAGATAACAGACCAGCAACCATATCGTAAACTCTCGAAACCCAAGATCCGGGCGAAGAGAGTTAACCGCCAGCAAACCCAACAAAACAAAAACCATCCGCAATCCGCCGCCCGCCAGAACCACATAGGGCGAAAAACTGGTCTCCCGGAGCAACTCCGACAACAACAACGTTAATAAACCGGGAATCAGACACAGAAGAAGCGAATACCCCAGCCCCTCAATCGCCGCCAACCCAACCGTGCCGTACGCAATCGGAGCCAGCAGGAGACCTATCACCAACATCCCCAGAACCAGCACCAACAGACGACCGCCCAGTGATTTCACTCCCTACTCCACCAGCACACCGGACATCAAAACTCGCTAAGATTTCTCTTTCGCGAACCTCAGCAACTCCAGCATAGCTACACTGAAACCGAGCAAAACACCAACAATCATCAGCCACGGGGATGTCGAAAACCGCTCATCAAGCCACCAGCCGATACCGGGAGGGAGCGCCATCTGAAGCGAAATTGACGTGACCCGTGACGCCAGCACGTAGCCCCGGGCTGCAGAACTTCGGCCATCGCGATCATTGTCGCTGTGAGCCATAGCGCAACCACCTTCGGAGATTACGAACCGGACAGGGTGGCGAATGCTAGCCTTGGCCAGAACTGAAGTCAAAGCTGAGGCGTAGGGATGGGGAGAATTCTCAATTTTGGGTTTTGGCAGATTCCTTCATAAAGGGTTAATTTTCCGGCAACCCCAGGCGATCTGCAAATGGCCACAGACATCCTCGGCAAGGTTAACTCGTTCTGCCGACGAACGATGGCGATACGCCGTGACGATCCTGCCATCTCGAATCAGAAACGCCGCTGGCATTTGTGGCCCGCTCCTCAGGATTCTTCCGAACCCGAACCAAAGGACCGTACGACCAGGAAGCGTTTTCCAAATCATCATCCGCCCCGCTAATTCTGCCAGAGTTTCCACGCTTAACTGCAGAGCCCGAAAGACATCCCTAGCGGGATCAGTGACCTGGTCCACCCCCTCATACCCGACGTCGGTTTCAGGCTTCTTGGGCCTGCTGCCCCCGGCTTGAAGCAAGCCGGACCGCCTGAAAACCCTGAACCGGCCCGCATCCCTGCGATTCATCCGCGTCCGCGAGTGGCTTCGGGTTGAATGGCGAGTGGTGTTTCTTCGTTGGAAGAGATGCAGTGCAGGCCCGCCAGTGTCCGAATGTAAAGGCGATGCTCGCTGGCGATCGGCGACGCAAAGATCGGTTCCCCCAGCGGGATTTGCGCGACCAATTCGCCCTTGGTTCCCAATCGGATGACAAACACGGTCCCCTCTTCATTACAGCAATAAAGATGGTTGCCAGCGATCAATGGTGACGCCGAACAGGTTCCGCCGAGACGTCGCTTCCACAGGGGTTGTCCCGTGGCCGCATTCAAAGAGGTCATGAACCCGTCGTCACTCAAGTAATAAAGAGCCCCGTCAAAGACAACGGGTGATGGTCCATCGCTGACCGCTTTGCCGGTCCGCCAGACGATATTCGTCCGAGTCACATCGCCCGATCCATCAGCGCGAATACACAACATCTCTGGCCGAGGTTGTCGTGCTGAAGCGTAGACATGCTGGTCATCGAAGGCGACAGAGTTGATGGCGCGTTCGGCGGACCAGTTGCAAGACCACAGACTTTTTCCCGTAGCGGGATCATACGATGTGATCTGCCCCTTACCCGCCAGCAGTAACTGGTCTCGACCAGCGACCTTTGCCACGACAGGCGTGCCGAGACTGTCCGCGGCCGGTCGACGAATCCGCCAGACGATCTCGCCTGTATGACGATGCAGAGCGACCAGGCTGCCAGCTCCCGCCAGTCTATCGATTCCCGTCCCCCGATTGTCCGCAGCAACGATCACCATCGATTTGTAGATCGTGGGTGAGGAACTATAGCCCCACTTGGAATAATACGGCCCCGCTTCGCGCTGCCAGACAATCCGACCTGTCAGATCGATCGCGCTCACCCACAACGAACCATTCACAGCACTGGCAATGTAGACATGCCGGCCGTCGCAGGCTGGTGTTGTCGATGTCTGCGAGCCTCGCGCAGGAATTGGCAATAGCCCTCCACAATGGAGTTCTGTCTGCCAGAGTAATCGTCCGGTGGAACTCTCCAGTGCCTGCATCGACACGGTTTCGCGAAGCTTATCGATCGTGGGGAGGAACAATTGCTGGCCCCAACTGCACAATGCCGTGCGACCATGGCCGGTGACGGGAGCGACCCAACTGCGACTGTCTCGAGGAATCCATTGAGCAGGGGGATGGAGCAGCCTCGCTGCATTCGATTGATCGGCACCGCGCCACCACGGCCAATCCCCTGGTGCAGGGCGTGCATCGACAACCGCAAAATTGGCGGGTTCGTGGACTCGATCAATCTCACGGACACCCGCATTACGAAATGTCGATGCGATCACCGCAGCCACCAGCAGACCAGCCAGGAGGATGCGGCCCCCTCTGATTCCAGTCAGGATGGCGACCGCATTCGGCTGTCGAAACGGATTTTGTGGTAACCAATACACTTTTCAACACTCGTTCTTCGGAATCCCGCAGTCTCGTGACGACGGATAATTCGATCGGTTTTCTTTGACTTTTGCGTGCAGCGGACATGGAGCCTTCGAAATTGAGAAGACTTTCTATCAACCCGTGTACCGTAAATTGCACTGCTTTTCCGCGGACTTCGAAGCAGTGGCACGACCTTGCTCAATTCACTGGAACACTTCGCGACCCCAATGCGCTCGCTCTCCGCACCGGCTGATTGATTCCAATCATGTGTCGCTGACCGCTATGCGGCTGCCACGCGCGGGTGGACTTCCCACAGCTGTTGATAGACAGGACAGTTCGACTGAAGTTCGCTATGAGTTCCAACGGCAATCACTTTTCCTCGATCCAGAACAACAATGCGCGAGACGTATTCGAGCAAGGCAGGAGTTAACGCATGTGTGATAATCAATGTGGTCCGGCCGCGGACAAATTCTTTCAGAGCTGCATGAATCAGGACTTCACTTTCGGCATCAATGGCCGAAGTTGGCTCGTCCAGGATTAACAGTCGAGGATCTCGCAGGATGGCTCGCGCCAGGGCGACCCGTTGCCGCTGCCCCCCCGAGAGTTGCCGTCCTCCTTCGCCCACGGGAGTCTTCAAGCCGAGCGGCTTCTGTTCTGCGAAATCGAGGACGCGAGCACGTCGTGCCGCATCTTGCAATTCCGCATCACTCGCCGATGGATTCCCATATCGGATGTTTTCCGCAATCGTATCATCAAACAAGAGAGTGTCCTGAGGAACGATAGCAATCTGATCGCGCAGATCCCTTAATCGGACTTCTTTCACATCAATCTCGTCAAACAGAACGTTCCCCTGATCCGGGTCCGTGAATCGTGGCAACAAACTTGTCAGTGTCGACTTCCCGGATCCATTCTGACCAACGACAGCGATTGTTTCTCCGACGTTGATTTTCAAATCGAGCCCATTCAGGACCGCACCACGCTCCGTGGTTTTGTCATCGGGTTTACGTGCATAGCTGAAATGGACATCTCGAAACTCAATCGACCGCTCCAACCGCGGTAGCATCTGCGGTTCTTCTGCCACGCGTATCAGTGAGACCTGATCCATCCGGCGAAAGATCTGCTCGGCAAGAGTCCCGGACTGTCGAATGATTGTGTAGAACTTCGAGAACTTCCGGACGGGATCGATGACCCCGGCCAGCAACGCATAAAACATAGCCAGTTCTGGCGTTGTCGGGGGAAGTGTCGCCAGCTTAATTCCCCAAATCGTTGTCGTATTCCGCAGAACGAGAAAGGCCGCAGGCATCAGAACCGCCAGCACGGCGAAGACCGCCAGGAATTCGACGGCAGCAGAACTGGCGGCGTCGATCCGGTGGAACCGCATCGCCTGGTCATAGAACTCGCGATTGCGTCGGTGAAACTGTCGTCGATGGAATCCCGCTCGATCAAACACAATCACCGCTTTGACGTTGATCAACGTCTCTTCCAGGCATTTGTACATCCGGCCCACGCCGTCAATCAGTCGACGAGCGGCCCGCCGTAGTCGCTGACCAAAAATGTGAAACATCCAGCCAGCGATCGGAACAAACACCAGCAGCAGCAGAGTCAGTTGCCAGTTCACATAGAACATGCACCCAATGCAGGCCACTGCTTTCAGCGGCTCGCGAATGATCCGGCCACCGAGTTCCCCCAGTCCATACGTCAACCCCTGCAGCGTGTACGTAAAGTCTGTCATCAACTGCGGAGTACCATTCAGAGCAACGGTCTGCGGATCGAGTTTGAGTGTTTGGCGAAACAGGGCTTGCCGCAGGTCAATGACAACCAGTTCGGCGACACTTCCTGCAATCAGGTCCTGAGTGAAACTGCAAGCCCCCTTGATAAGAGCCACGACGAGAACGAGTCCAAACACAACGGCAAACATATGGAAGGAGTCGGCCGGAAGCTTAGTCAGGACCCGGGTTTCAATGAAATTCAACCACCAGACCTGCCGGAGCTTGCTCTCCTGCCAGCCCTGTTCCCGGCGGATTTCATTCCACTTGGCCAGCCGTACTTTTTTTCGTTCGCGCGTGCCGTCTTCCGGGAGTTCCGCGAGTTGAGTTTCCAGCAGGTTGAGTCGCTCGCCGTGGTTATGAACCTGGGCGGACTTGTCATTGATCTCATGGCGGACATAATTGGCCAGCGTCTTGTATTCACCGAACATCACGGTAATGGGGAAAGTGAGTGCCAGTTCAGCACTCCACATGATCGCCGCCATCGCGCCAAAGACGAGCGACCAGACCAGCCGGTGCCAGTACGGCATGACAAACGAAAGTAGCCGACTCAAGGTCTGCACTGCGAATCACTTCCCTGTAACAGTCCGAGTGCTCCGCACTCGTCTCATTCTGCAAATCACGCCGCAAATGACACCCGAAACTTTCACGTGCGGATATCTCGACCGAGACGCGTATTACAGGTGAATTTCGTCCAAACGTCCAGACCGGAATCCGTACCACCCAGAAAAACGCAACTCGTTTCTGATAAAGACGATGCGGCATGCATTGTGGCGGTATTTTTCGATGGGGCACCAAACATCATTCATCGTCGGAGGCCTCGACGGCTTCGGCTTCGGCTCGCAGTTCTTTAATCTTGGCTTCAATCTGCGTCATTCGCTCAGGCTCAAGAGTCTGCAGGCTTTCGAGCCAGTCCTTATGATATTCCCTGCGATTCGTCTCGGCGAGATATTCCCACTGCTCCTCGGGAACCGTGAGCGCGGACTCTTTTCCACTGGCAGCGGCGGGCAGGGAAGCCCGAATTCCATGAAGTGCGATCCAGCGGGCATCGTATTCGTGCGGCGTCTTGCGATCCCATGCGATCGCTTTTTTCATGAGGCGCTTCGCGTTGGCGAGGTCTTCGAACTGAATGAGTCGCAGCAACGGAGGGAGTTGGCCGTTCAGGACTTCGACCGAGTCGCCAACTGACCGGTCAGTGCAGCGTTTGACGTCGTACCACGTTCGGATGCGGGCGGCATACAGCCAGAAAATCGCGTCATTCTCTTCGTCCTGTTCGAAGAGATAGCGCGACAGATGAAATAAGACTGCCGGAGCGTATCGTTCAGAATGTTCCTGAATTGTTTTGGCGAGCTGTTCCTTCTGTTCGTCAGTCCCTTTCATGAACGTCGAAATCGCCTGCATTTCGCGAGTGGTATTGATTTTCTTGTACACCCCCTTCAAGGGGACGACCCGCTCCTCGGCCGTAGCGAGGGCCGCTCCAAACAACAGCGAACAGACGACGAGGCTCAATGATTTGATCATCGAAACTTCCTGGCAGGTGAGACAGTCGAGAGCACCATAGATGAGGCGGAATTTGCTGAACTTGCCCGAGAACTCAAAAAATTACCACATGCGAGGTTTCGACTGGACCGGGAAGTCCGTTGAGACGCCGTTTTTCTCCACCGACTTGTGGGGTTGGTGCGTACGAAATCAGAGTAAGGGTTCTCAGGGTCGCGTCATGTGGTCCAGATTGCCTGAAAACGCCGATAGCGCGAGGGGCGAATTTCTAACGGCGTTTGACGATTCGGCACGACGAGCACATTACGATGTCAATCGCGCCACGTATCAAGCAGTGAAGTTGAATGAACTCACGAACCCGATGCCTTGTCATCTGAAGCCGAATGCGGCACTCCCAGGATCAACGTCCATGGAAGTGGCTGCCGTATTTCGATGATTTTCAAGTGTGCCTCCGCCAGGGCGACAAGCGATCGTGATGAGAAGTGTTGAATATGGCCTGGTGTATTTCCAAGCGAAGACCAATATTTGCCACGGGCGAGATTCAGGATGCGCCAAATTGGTTCTCTTGGGGTACTCACAAGAACGAAGCCTTTGGCGACTCGCGCCAGTTCTTTCATTGCGGCTTCCGGATTTTCCAGGTGTTCAAGCACTTCACAGCAGGCGACAAGGTCGAACGACTGTGATGCATACGTCAAATCATATGCCGAGCCGACGCGAAACGAGATTCGCGAGCGATAATCGTCGACGACCCGATCGAGAGACAAATCGCATGCCTCCATGTGAGTGATCGACGATACGGAATTAAGCAGGTGATTAGACAGGTGACCTTCGCCACAGCCAACTTCCAATACGCGACATGGACGTACGGACTGAAACATTGTTGTCACTGAATTCAAGAAGCCGCGCATCAGTCGGCGAGCAATTGGATTGCGGGTATGGTATTTGTCGTAAACATTACCGAGATGGTTGTTCGGTACGATGCCATCTTGTTTCTCATCGCCGCCCGACATGCCATTCCCTCGAAGCGAGTGTCGTTTCAATCTGAATTCATACGGTCAGTGAGCAATCGGATGTTGATTACGTATGCAGCGCCTCTCTGCGTGGCGAGTCGATGATTCTCGCCCCGTGAGTGATTGTTGGCTCTCGCAGCCTTTCACGGTAGGACAGTTCCTCGAGCATGCGCCGATTAACGCTGCAAAGATAGGAAATGATTCCCGCAGCGAGAGAAAGAAGTCCAGCCGCTACGAGAATGCCACTGACAACGACCGAGTGCAGATGCCCCGCACTTTCGCCCGCAATTGCCAGCAGAACAAAGCGGCCCGCCAGAAACAGTGCAGGAGCAAGGAACGCAACGCCAAGAGTGCAGGGCCAGCGCCCACTAAGTTGTTTTGCCGCATAGGACTTCGAGGAGGAAGT
>JBAWWJ010000067.1:0-32614 GCA_037146815.1 Planctomycetota bacterium | reverse complement strand
TTCCTCGAAGTGCGCGAAGATCGATTCTCGAGTTCGGGGTGTGAACGGTTACAATGGGAATTTGCTTGCCGTGCCGGTACGACGACGCCTTTCTATTTTGGCGAAACCATTTCGACGGAGCAGGTCAACTATAACGGCAAGGGAGTCTACGGTAACGGCAAGGCAGGTGTTAATCGCCAGAAATCAACGCCAGTAGGCAGTTTCCCGGCCAATGCTTTTGGCTTACATGACATGCACGGCAATGTCTGGCAGTGGTGCCAGGACTGGTATGGAAATTATCCACAAACTGACGTTATTGACCCTCAAGGACCAGATGCGGGAAGTCACCGAATTCTGCGTGGCGATTCGTGGATGGCCTTTCCTGCGAGTTGCCGTTCGGCCTGTCGTGGCTACCATTTTCCTGGGGGTAACCGAAACGTCGTTTTCGGTTTTCGCGTGGCGCTGACCGTGGAAACGGGGACAGCGGCGGGCACTGCCGAAAAGACACCGTCCGACAAGAAAGCCGCCGCGCCGATCATTTGGCCCAAGGACGGTCCTCAACCGGCCATTGCACCGTTCGATGCGGAACAGGCGAAGCAGCATCAAGAAGCTTGGGCCAAGCATCTCGGCGTGCCGGTCGAATACACGAACTCCCTCGGTATGAAGTTTCGACTGATTCCGCCTGGTGAGTTCATGATGGGCTCTACGCAGACAGAGGTCGAAGAGACGCTGGGCAGTCTCGCTGGAGATGTGGACGACCAGTCGCGCAAGGGCGCGATCCGGAGCGAGATGCCTCGGCACCAAGTGATCCTCACCCGGCCGTTCTATCTGGGAATCCACGAGGTCACGCAGAAGGATTATGAGACGATCCAAGGGAAGAATCCGTCGAGTTTGTCGCCAGCGGGACAGTTTCAAAAGGAAGTCTTGGGAATGGACACCAAGCTGTTCCCCGTCGAATCCGTGCGGTGGAGCGAAGCGGTTGAGTTCTGCACCAAGTTGAGCCAGCGTGAAGGACATGCTGAGGACTCCTACCGATTACCAACAGAGGCCGAATGGGAATATGCCTGCCGGGCGGGAACGCAGACGCGGTTCTGGTTCGGAGACTCGGATGCCGACATCAACCTGGCGGCTTGGTGCTTTCCGATCTCTCAACAGAAGCGGACAACCAATGTGGGAACGCTGCGGGCGAATCCCTTCGGTTTGTTCGACGTGTGCGGAAACGTGGCCGAATGGTGTCATGACTGGTCTCACGCCGACTCGTACCGACAATTCGAGAACCAGCTGGCGATCGATCCCCTCGGCCCTGTGGAGACGACGGGGCGTCGATTGGCTCGCGGTGGTTATTTCTTCTGGACGGCCCGGGCGTGCCGCTCATCCGACCGCACTTACTCGACAACGCGCGATCATCAGTGGGCGGACATCGGCTTTCGCCCGGTGCTCTCTGTCGAAGCTGTGCGTAAGGTGATTGAGAAGCCTGCGGACGCAGCCCAAGCCGTTTCGCCCCTCGCGAGCCTGAAAGACTCGGCCGCGGTCCTCATGTACCTGAACGATCCGAAGAACAATCGCGGCGGTTCCGTGCCGGTCGCGCTGCTCGGACGGGAAGGCCGCGTCGCGTTTCGATTTGGCAATTGGCTGGTCGTCTTCGAGGGCGTTGCTTGCGACCCGAAGGCCGGGATTCTCGGCTTCAGCAATTTCAACATTCCGCAGCGTGGTTCGAGCGGCGAAGGAACGGTCGATTTCGGCGCGGGAGACAAACTGCCGGGCGTGTTGATCAAGTTCAAGTTGGACGGCGAGCAGAACGAACTCTCGATCAACAACAACCGTTTCAAGCTGCGTGGCAAAGCGACTCGGCTGGAGTTCGATGATCGGAGCTACGACTCGACGAACGCACTCCAGACGATTCTCGTGGCGCGAGACGGCACGACCCGACTCGAACCCGCGCCGGCGATCAAGCCAACACCGGCGGTTCAGACTGGAGTGAACGTCATCAGCGATCCGTCGTTTGAGGACTCGCCGCAAAAGCAGTTGCCGCCCGGTTGGTCGCCGTGGTTCAACGAGGGGCCGAAATCGCGATGGGAAATTGTTGACGGCGGTCACACCGGCAAGCGATCACTGAAACTCATCGCCGAGGGAACTCGCGCGGTCGTGTTCGCCAACAACGTGCCGCTCGATCGGTCAAAGCGTTACGCGCTCAAAGGCTGGACGAAGTTCGAGGGGCCCAAGGATTCGCGAGCGATCATCAAATTCAACTACTTTCACAACGGTAAATGGCTCGGAGTGCATGACCTTGTCGGTGTCACCACTGATCAGTCGGGTTGGCATCAGCTCGAAAAGACCGATGCCGCCGATTCGTATCCTGAAGCGACGTTGCTCGTGCCAACCTGTCACGTTGAAGGTGAAGGCACGGCGTGGTTCGACGATCTCGAATTGATCGCGTTCGATCGAGACAAACTACCGGCAAACTTTGAAGCGACTCACGGCAAGAACAATCGCCTGGTCGCGTCGTTGGATTTCGACCGCTGGGTCGGCGAGTGGGACGCGACCTTTGAGGTCAAACCGAATGCTCAATCGCCGCAGGGGAGCAACACGCGCGGCACGATGACGACTCGCAAGGTGCTCGACGACCGCTTCCTGCTGACGCACTCGGCTAACGAGAGCGATCCGACGCAGTGGATGTGGTTCCTGACTCACGACGCCAACCTTGCGGCGTATCGCATTTGGATTTTCGGCAGCGGCGGCGAAGCGTTCGAGCGACGCGGCCAATGGGACGCCGCCAGTCAGATGCTCACACTGCAACTCGTCCCGCCGTCCCCCGGTGTCACCGGCCAAAGTACCGACCGCTTCATCAGCAACGATCAAATCGAATCGACACTGCTCGTGAAGTCGGCCGACGGCCAGGTGACTCGCGACAATCGCTGGTCGGCGAAGAGGAAATCTCCACAACCGAAAACGCTGCCGGACATTCCCAGCGTCGCTGCTCCGACGCCACAGCCGGAAGAATTGTCGTTGCTCAACAAACACGCCGGCGAGTGGACGATCCGCGCAAAGTACAAACAGTCCGTTTGGAATCCGCAGCCGCGCGAAGAGACGATCACCGAGAAGAGCGTCTGGATTCTCGGCGGCCGCTTCCTGATGACGCGTGCGTTCAACGAGAATGGCGAACTCACATCAATCTGGCTCGCGACGTACGAGCCGAAAGAGAAGTCGAATCACGCCTGGTTCTTCAGCGCCGACGGTTCGAGCGGCCAATGGCGAATCACGTGGGACGAAGCCTCGCGCGGCTTCCACTGGCGAGCGATCGACATGCCCCCAGGCTGGATCGGCACCGGCTTCAACCGCTGGATCAACGACGACACGTTCGACAACCAAGCCCTCATCAAAGACGAAAGCGGACGCGTGCTGCTCGACGGGACGCAGGACAAACGGCGGATGAAGTGAACTGGGGGCGTCAGCGGCGGCGAGGTGCTCTTGTGGGATGCCAAGACAGGCAAAATTAAGAAGATGCTCGGTAGTCATCCGGCGAGCGTCATATGGACCTCCTGGTCACAGTATGGCAAGACCCTGGCCAGCTACAGCAGGAACAACCGCCTCGCCAAGATCTGGGATGTCTCCACCGGCAAGGTACGTCAAAGAATCTAGATTGCCGGACGCGTCGGCCGCCATCACACCAAGTTCACACTTAAAGGCTAATGTCCGCGGAAACCTCAACCCTCCATAAGTCGGATGAATCATCATTCCTGTGGCTTTTCGGTCTGTGGACGTTTGCCAATGACGGTGTTCAATGCGTCGCGAAGTTGCTCGCCGAACCGGGCACCAGAACCGACGAATACTCTGGCGATCCTGCCATTGCGGCCAACAACCACGGTCAGCGGGATATTCGTGGCACCGTAGCGTGCAGCGGTCCGGCCGTCAGGTTCAAGTAAGACGGTTGTCGACAGCTTCAGTCGATTCATGACAGCCTGAATCTGTTCAGGGCGTTCTCCCAAATTGATGCTCATCAGTACCACACCCTGGTCGGCGAATTCTCGGGCAACTTTATCGAGTTGCGGCATGATCTGCAGGCAAGGAGCACACCATGACGCCCAAAAGTCGAGTATGACAATTTTGCCATTGTAATCCGACAGCTTCAGTCGTCCCCCATCAAGGCGATTCAGTGAAAAGTCTGAAGCGATGGTGCCTATCAACTGATCGACTTGTCCCTCATCGGCACCAAGTGGATCGATCGCAGGCTTGAAGGTCCACTGGTCGGCTTCGGCTCTACCTGAGTGGGAACCAAATTGAATTTCATCCACCTGCTGCAGGTCGCCACGGCAGTCACCCAGGATCGGGCTACGCCCTGAAATGAAAATCCCCGCAACTTGAGAGGCAGCAAACGAAAGACGAGATCCCCCTGCCAGGACGACACTCACGGGAGTTCCTTCCGAAGGATTGGGGACGACGTCCAGGGCCGCATCAGTGGCAGCGAGTGCAACGATGCGAGCGACACTGTCACGCGGCACTCGTTGAACGTCGTTACGCAACGCGACCTGAATGGTCGACTGATCCATGGCGATGACACGACCACGCAACAGGTCGCCATCCATCGATTGAATCAGGTGCGTCGGTGGATCGTTCCGTTGAGAACGGGGGAGAACCAAAAAGCGATCGATCTTCAATCCGCTGGGCGTTGCTGGAATTCCGCGAACCAGATCAATTCCACGAATCTCGCTCAACTTGATACGCGTCGAATCTGTATACGTCGACGAAATCGTCGCGCCCTCTTCGTTCAATGTCACTTGAAAACAAGGGATTTGATCTCCGGAAGCAAGATGCACGACGGGCTTTCGCAGTCGGTTGGGGGCGTCGATGGGATTCACGGTTGCATCGGTGCGAACGGTCTTCTGCACCAGAGGTCCTTGTGGCGAAGTGTCTTTGAAATCGACTCGCATCCGATCGCGATAAACTAAACGTCCCGTTACTGAAGGGTGAATTGCACTTGCGGCCTGGCTGAGGTCCGGCTTCCAGATCAGCCTCTTTTCCTCAATCGATTCAGTATCCTGTAATTGGCCAAGCAGCAGATGGCCTGAAATTTCAAGTCGCCCGCGCGGGTAGCCAAGTCGTCGCTGTTGATCTGCTGGAGATGGATGACGTCGCAATGCGGATAAGGATCGTAACGAGGCCAGCGGCAGAACGATCTCGTCACGGATCACGTTCGACTTCAATTGGATTGAACTCGCGTCGATCCTCGCCAATGATCCGCTGATTCGGTTTCCACTGACCATCTCTGCCTGAAATTGTTCGCGTTCTGAAACGGGACGCCGAGGGATAGTGATGTCCTGAACTGAAGTTTCGAGAACTCGCTTTTCGCCGTCTTCGTTCGCAAGAATGAATTCTCGCCGGGTGACATCGAACCCGACGAGTCGGCCATAAACGAGAAAACCGTCTGTCATCAACAGACGAGCCTGGTTGTCAATTTCGGTCTTGGGAACTTCACCGCTCCACTGCCCGACATCAATGCGTTCGAGTCGAATACCACCGGTATGGCTGACCAGTTCCACCTTGCGACGGGTGACGGGTTTTGTCGACTTCACGGTAAGTTCGCCCAGCGGTTGACCGCTCGACGTGTAGATCTGCGTCGACTCGCGTTCCTGATCAAAATACATCTGCAGGTGAACCTGCCCTGGGCCCGTCGTGATCGGCTTGAGGAACAAGGAATCACGACTGGACTGGACGCGAGTCCATTCCACATCGCGCATCAGGACCAGAGAGCCGGTGGCACGTTTGGCTTGCGAGTCAAGTGGCCAGTCACTCGGGGAAATCGCCACAACGTTATTATTCACGTCGTTCCAAATCTCGAATCTCGCCATCGGATATCCGTCTCCCGTGCCCACTCGGAATTCAAAGTCGGTCGAATCCTGCCAGGAAACAATGAACTCCATCCTTCCTCGTGTGGGAAGTTCCAGATCGCGGCGGATCACGGATTGTCGCTGCCGATGGGGTCGCGACTGGTCCACTTCCATTTCCAGACTGCCAGAACCTGTATAGTCGACGCAGTGGAAATGTTGTCCGTCCTCGCTCCAGCCGATTTCCGATTCCCAATCTTTGAATCGTCCTGGCCCATGAAAGATGAGTCCCGAAGGGTTCTTCCAGGGCTGGATGCGACGGACTGCCGACATGTCGACGCGTATTCTTCCCAGATTCACAACGTCGAGTACGGCGTGTTCTTCATGTAGCTCCACGACTGATCCCAGCAGAACATCACCGCCATTAAGTTCGAAGCGATAGTCTGCAACGAAATCCGTGATGGGGGGACTCATTGGAAACTGGATGTGGTGAATCTGACGCACCTGGAACTGCAGAGGCGTCGCAAATGCCGTTGACTGCAGATTCATCACCTGCAGATCGGTGGGATCCAGCAACTCGCCAGACGCGACTTCACCTGTCGAAAATCGGACAATCGCAGGGAGTGAATCGGCCGCGTCAGAATGATTCCACAGCAACATCGAGAACGCGAAGGCGATCACAAGAGGTACTGGACAGGAGCAGCGGCGAAGATTCTCAACCGTGAATTGCCCACCGGGGCCACGACTCAGCGGGCCATGACCAAGTCGGCAGCGTTTCCTCGAAAAACCGCACGGCACGATTGAGTTTCCGATGTGGATCTGGTTTCACTCGCTATGCTGTATTCTATAGCAATAGGAGGCGGGATGCGGTGTCGGGAGATAACAAATATGCAAGTTCCCAGGATCATAACCAGTCTGCTGATCGCAGTAACAGCGGTCGAAGCCTGTGCACAACAGACCAACTCTGAACCCAAGCCGATACAGCAGATCACGCTGACGGGGCGCGTGGAACGAGTCTACACCAGCGAGAAATTACCTCCCCAAAGCCCACCATCATTTCTGATTGCTGCAGAAGTGCTCGTCACCAGTGTCACCACTCCTCCCCCCGTTGACGTCACGAGTGGCCAGCGGTTGTTCGTCAAGATTGCCACCCCGAATCGAACCCCTGAAGGGATCGAGATGATTCCCGATCGGGGTGATGTGATCGAATTCAATCTGCGAGGTCGTGATGGCGTATTCGAAGCTGCGCGCGATGGCTATCGCGTAATCTTTCCCGGACGATACCAGAGTGAATCGATCGGACTCAGAATGAATCTGATTCCCCCCGGAACGTTTCAGATGGGGTCGCCCCTCAATGAACTGGAGCGGCGGATAGACGAGTCACAACATGCGGTCACAATCACGAAGCCGTTCTACATCGGAATTCATGAAGTGACTCAGTTTGAATACAATCAGGTGACGCAGTCCAGACCGAGCGCCTTTTCAACCAGCGGGAGTGCAAAGGACAAGGTTCTGAAACTGGTCACGGACCAGTTTCCCGTGGAAAATATCTCGTGGTTTGATGCGGTCCGATTTTGTAATCGACTGAGCGAAAAGGATGGTCTCCCCGCGTATTACAAGATTGAACCAGTCCCCGTGACGGATGCCGCAAATGCACCGCAGAAATGGACAACGACGAATAACGGAGGGAATGGATATCGCCTTCCTACGGAAGCCGAATGGGAGTATGCATGCAGAGCCGGAACCAGGACGCCCTTCCACTTCGGCCTGGAACAGTTGATCACTTCGGGCAATATGCGAGCCCCGATGGTTGCCGCGGGCTATGGAGCTGCCCCGAAATGGCCAGAAGTGGGACGCACGACGAAGGCGGGAACCTATCCTCCGAACGACTGGGGATTGTTCGACATGCACGGTAATGTCGCTGAATGGTGCGAAGACTGGTACGAAAAGCAGTACTTCACCGAATCAGGAACAGAAGACCCTCACGGCCCGCCTCTGGGAATTCACCGTGTCCTTCGCGGAGGTTCCGGAATGCTTCCCGGTTCAAACTGTCGATCGGCCGCACGAGCTTTTCACGTCCCTCAGGAGGAAAAGTACTTCAGCGGATTTCGAGTCGTACGAAACCCGTAGTACGGTTGCTTGTGTACAATCGTTCGTGAGGATCACGACGAATTTACTTCGGGCCAATGCTCTTGGTCCCTTTGTTACTGCGGGCCTTGAGATCAAACAAGCCGAAGATTTCAGACGCGTTCAGACTGAGGGAGGCGTTGCAATCGTCGCCTTCACCGAGGATTCTGGCGAACAATTCTCGCTTTTCAGTCAGCACTTTGTCGATCCGCTCTTCAATCGTGTCTTTAGAAATGAAGCGAGTCACGATCACCTGGCTTTTGCAGCCGATACGATGAGCCCGGTTGATCGCCTGATCTTCAATGGCGGGATTCCACCAGCGGTCGAACAGAAAAACATAGCCGGCGAACTGCAGGTTCAGGCCGACCGCCCCCGTTCCATAACTCATCAGGATGATGTGCGAATTCGGATCTTCCTTGAATTGCTTCAGGATCGGTTCGCGTTGCTTGGTGGGAACACCGCCGTGGTAGAGCAGGGCACCATACTTGGCCATCGGTTTGGCGAGCCAGTCCAGCACCTTGGTCCACTGGCTGAACAAGATCGCTTTGCCACCGCTGGCCGCGATTTCTTCCATATCCGCTTCCAACCGGTCCAGTTTGGCACTTTCACCGGTCAGCGGATCGAAATTAGTGATCTGCTTGAGACGCAGGACGAGTTCGAACACGTGCTGGACCGAGATTGAGTCTCCCAGGTCGTTGAGATGGATGATCCCTTCTTTCTCAGCTTTTTCGTAGGCGTATTTTTGGGCTGGCAGCAGTTCGAGATATTCGTCCCGATCCAACCGCGGAGGCATGTCCTTCATCACCAGGTTTTTTGTCCGGCGAAGAATGAACTGCTTGGCCAGATACTGCAGTTGTCGCAAATCAGGTGTGGCGTTGGGCGGAACGACTTCCAGGAACTCGTAGAGGGCTCCCAGTTCTTCCGGCCGGTTTTCGATCGGAGTTCCCGTGAGTGCCCAACTGCGACGGCGCGGCAAGGCTCGAGCTGTTTCCGCCGTCCGCGAGGTTCGGTTCTTAATCCGCTGGGCTTCATCAAGGACCACCAGGTCGAACTTCGGGAATTCATCCTCGCCAAATGCGGCAAAATCCCTGACCAGTGATTCGTAATTGGCGATCAGTACGGGAACCCCTGGCATGGTCCAGGTGAGTCGTCGGCGTTCGCCATCCCCTTCAACGACAACAAAGGGAAGCTCTTCCGCCCATGTTCGAAATTCACGTTGCCAGTTGGGTAGCAGTGGCTTCGGACAGACCAGCAACACGCGACGAACCTGTCCACTGCGGACGAGCAGTCGGATTGCCGTGATCGTCTGCATTGTCTTACCGAGTCCCATTTCATCCGCCAGCAACGCGGACGATTTCGAAAATAGCCAGCCGATCCCTTCGTATTGATAAGGAAACGGCTCAAACGGCATGATCAGTTCCTGCCCGGCCAGCCACGATTGAAGCGGTGGTTGAAGCAGGTAGAACAGTCGATCCTCGATGGACAACGCGTCTGCAGGGGGCTTCAAACGGACGAGTTTTTTCTTGGCTTCGGCCAGAGCTTCGTCGTCCATCAAAGAGACAGGGCGCGGCGGCTCGATCGCGGTTAACTCTTCTTCGTCCTTCGGTGCGGATTCGCCACCCTTATCAGCAGCAGATTTAGCGGTCTGAAAAGATTCTCCCTCAGGAAAGGTCAATCCAAAGGTCGTGACTTTCTGCCGATGTGGTTTCCACGGCGGCATCATCGCGGGGGGCTTCGGGGCCGTGATGGCTTCGGTAATGACCGCAGGCCAGCGCTGTAGAGCGACGTTCATGCCCGAAGAATAAATCTGGGCAGGAACACCCAGGTCGACTCCTTCGCAGGGAACTTCGTTCAGAAGTTCGTCCAGAGATACGGCAGCCTGATCGAGGTTCCAATGGGGACCGGGAACCGCCCCTTGAGCGGCGCGCGCAGCCTGACGTGCGGACATTTCGTCCAGCATGCGGAGCGAACCGTCACTCATAGGTTCGTCCTTATTTATCAGGCTGTGCGAGCGGTACCGAGGCGAACTGTCTCGGCCAATGCTTCGCGAACTCGTTCAAACGGCTCTCGCAGGTCTGCATCGGCAGGAATTGCCTTTGCGTGGCGAGATATCTCCGCATGATCACCGTGATAGTCTGGATGAAAGGCAATGCCATGCTTTCCAAACGGCAACTGAGTCGCAGGATCGGTCACCTTATCCATGAGAAAAGCAACCGCCATTGGGACATGTTGACGCAGGTCGATGATTTCATCGGATTCGATCAGGACCAGATGAGGTTTGACCCCGACTTTATCGAGCAGTGTCCGACCAAGAAGCTCACCGAGGACGAACGGACGCAGTGTCGGTCCGTACAGAATCTGCTGTGCCCGATTCGGCTTGACGGGAGCAGTGCATTGAAACTCCAGTGGCCTGCCGAACCTGTTGGTTACCAGCAATCCCCCGACGAATCCTCGCTCCGCATCCTCGACAGCCGTCAGAAATCCCATTCGAAACGGGTCTTGGTTCCCGTGCGACATCCAGCGTTCCTTGCCGTCACCGTCACCGTGCATCTGGCTGGTACGAGACCACCCGCACAGCCGGCCCATTCGTAATCGTCCGAACTCTTGATCGGTGAGTTGACGTGGCAGACTTGAGCGGGAACGGCGCACTCTCTGAATCGGGCGAATAGGAGCTTTGGGGTGTATACGGGCGACTTTGCCGGTCAGGACACGAGGTTCTGGAGCCGGTAAGCTATGAAAGCCTGTTCAACACAGCTTCGGCACACAACGCGAATCCGGAAGCCGCTTCGCTGAAGCTCTGCTCACTGTGGTCGAATCGTGTCGCCATCAGAAACGCGATACTCAATTTCCTCACGGAATCCGTTCGCGTTCACTTCAATCACAGGCAGGGACCTTCGCTCCCGGCACAGATTACGCAGAGGATCGCCATTGCTGTGCAATCCCCGCGTTCTGTGTTTCGAATCTCTCCAGGATACGGCTGGCGCATTCGGCCGCTCGGCCCGGGAATCAATGGCCCCGGACGTCCGATCACGTGCATCGGCGTTTGAATTCGCCCGTTTCGGTGTCGATTTCGATTTTGTCACCGATTTCGACGAAGGCGGAAACCTGCAATTCGTGCTTGGTTTCTTTCAGAATCGCCGCTTTGGTGATCTTGCCTGACGTGTCGCCACGTGCCACCGGTTCCGTGTATTCGACTTCTCGAATAATGGTCTTCGGCAATACGACCGAAATGGATCGGCCTTCGTAGAACGTCACTTCGCAGACGTCAGTCATATCGGAAGTCAGGAACTTCGTGATATCGGACAAGCTCTCTTCATCGATCTCGTACTCGTTGAAGTCCGAGTCGACGAAGACGTGGTTCGGAGCTGAGTAGTAGGAATAGGTACATTCCTTTCGCTCGAGCATCACACCTTCGAGCTTTTCGTCGGCCTTGAAAATAAGTTCCGAAATTCGGTTGGTCATCAGGTTTTTTGCGCGGACCTTGACCACGGCCGCGTTACGGCCAGATTTATTGTATTGCGCCTTCAGCACAACTACGGGAGAATTCTCAACGATGATCACATTCCCCGACTGAAGCTCGCCGGCGATCTTGACGCTCATAACACGCTTTCCAATTTGACTGCCAAAGGTAAAATCCCGCACCTGCCAACCGTGAACCTGCGTCGCCGAGTTGCTCCGCAACTCGAAGGAGCCTCCCTCAAAGAAGGGCAATCCCCTCAGTTCCCGCGCACAAAGCGATCCAGATTGTTGGCGAGATCGCCTGTCTGGTCAAGTTGACGGGCCCAAACTTTGCCATGTTGTTCTACCAACTGGCGATTTTCAGTAAATTTCCGCCAGGATTCCGCCATTTTTCCGAATCCGTTCCAAGCATAAAAGCAGTCTCGAACGCCGTGGAGGTCTGGAAACGAATTCAGATAGCGAGACAGGAATGCGTCTAACTTGGCGAGATGAGCCTGTTCGGCCTGCGGGTAGATCTGCCAGACGAACGGTCGCTGAGCCCACTGAGCCCGTACAAACGAATCTTCCCCCCGGACAAAATTCACATCGCAAGACCACAGCAGTCGGTCATACTGCCACTGTGAAAGAAACGGGATTCCATACGTTGTCAGCGATCCTCGCCGAACGAATCCTCGTTCTGGAAGTGGCTCACCGATCCAATCCGCAACCTGGCGCGCCGCCAAACCGGATGTGACGACCAATCCTATCGGCTGGCAGCCTGCCGCCCAATCGTTCAACAGACCCCGTAGTGTTGAGTTTTCGTAGCAGAAAAGTGAAACGCGGAGTTCTTCAGCGGCGGGAGTCGGGATTCCGAGTGATTTCCAGAATTCTGTCCTGGCGACTTCGTCGAAGGCTGCCCGTTCTTCGAGGAGCCCGTTTTCCCGCAGTAATCCACCGGTTTGACGAGTGAAGCCAGGAAAATAGAAATACTTTTTCAGAGTCGAGTGCGACTGAGGAGAGGCGAGGCCATGACATTCCTCAACCCAATCTTCGGCACTGAGATATTCCAGGTTGATCCAGACCGGAGCAACCTGGCGCTGATTCATCGCGGTCACGTAATTTGCGGGGATATCGCAGCCGAACGCTTCGATCACGACATCTGCAATATCCGCAGGTTCGATGTCAGGAAAAAGTGCTGGCCACTGGCAAACCTCGATCGAATCGACGTGTTGCGTTGTGGATTGTGGAGTGACCGCAGAACACAAATTGCTGAAGCGATCCAGATTATCGACCCAGAGTCGAACAGCAGCCGAATGCTCGCTGGCAAGTTGCCGAGCGAGCCTCCAGCAGACGCCGATATCACCAAGATTATCAACCACTTTGCAGAAAATGTCCCATCGCATTCGATCGTTCGGCGAATCACTCGGAGTATTCACCACGACCATCGAATCCCTGGACGTCGCAGGTGTTGTCGCAGTGATCGATGTTGTCTCGGAATTCGGTCCCACTGGCTGATCCCTGATGGCCTTTGACACCCTTAACGCAATAGGTCTGATTCATCGCACCGATCGCGGAACCGACGTCTTCCAGTTCATTGTTGACGTTCAGGGCAACTTCTGACAGTCCGACGATCATTCCGAGCACCGCGATGGTCGAAACGAGGACCAGTTCTGCAGAGATGATAAAGCCAGCTTCGTCGTTGATCAGGGCGTTGATGAGGTTCGTCATGGTGTCGGGTCTTTCTGAAGTATTGGGCATTTGACTGTTGGCGAGTGGATCCTGCTGTCAGTCTCGCGTTGTGATCATTTGTGTTTCGCAGGATGAACAGGATGTAAAGCAGATGGAATGCCAATCCCCCAAAGGTGTCAACATTCTGATGCACCCCTCGGCGCAACGTACACGTAAACTGCTTTTTTGAATCCAGTTACAACTTTCAAACTTCTTGTTTCGGGTGGTTGAGAGATCTGAAAGATTCAAGCGGCCATGTTTCCGAAATGCCTCGATGGCGACGTAAAGAAAAGAGCCTTAGCAGTCGAACCTATGCAAGAATAATGGGTTGCGTCGCGCGAGATGCGTTGGCACTGCTGTTGAAAATAATCAACAGTTATTGCTGCACACGCGAGAATGACGGAGGAGCTGAGGCGAAGGCGGGAACTGGGATGAGGGCGGCATTTTCAGGGAGAGATGAGATATTCATCTTGCCCTTGCGTCGTTCCCGAACTACCATCCGCACGCCGACTTCGGCAGATTTCTATTGGTTCGCAGGCCCTTGAAGGCTCGGCAATGATCCGTGCCCGATTGAAACTCATCCGACAAATCGTTTTCGCTGCAATTCTCCTCGGCCTTTTCGTTTGCGCCGCAGAAGTGGGTGTGCGCGTCTATGAAGTTTCCCAGGGAGCCCCGATCTGCTCGACTGCGAACCCGGAATGCCTCGTCGACCCCACTCAATTAACGATCCCATCGTGGCTGACGAATCTTGAACTGAAGCCCCATGCGACCTGTCAGGTCAAATGCCGTGATTCCAAACGAACAGTATCAATTACGACGAACAGCCTCGGTTTTCGTGGTGCTGAAGTTGCCGTCCCAAAACCACAGGACGCCTATCGAATCCTGATACTGGGGGACGAAACGACCTTTGCTCCTGAAACGAGTGAGGAAGACCACTTCGCCCATCAGTTGAAACAGAACCTGCAACAGCAGACGCGGATTTCGATTGAGGTCGTCAATGCCAGTATCCCCGGAGCCTGCCCCCTGACCGAGTATGTCCTTTTCAAGCAAAAACTAATTGCGCTGCAGCCAGACCTGATCCTGCTCCATTTTGACTGGTCGGATGTGGCAGATGATCGGCAATTGCGCCGCAGAACTCGCAGCGATGCTCAGGGAACACCACTCTCGTGCCCCCACGCCAGCCTGCAGAACAGTGCCAGGAAGCCGAATCCTGTGAATCATTTGCGTGAGCATTTTCGACTGGTTGACTGGGGAATGACCGCCGCTGGCAAGCAATGGAAGCAGCAGATCTTTCAGCAGGCGGCATCAAGTCGCGAGGTCGGCACGAACATGTATGCCTGGATGCGAAATGAGCATCCAGAATCGGACCTGTCTGTGACTCATGCATTTCAGCCGATTGCTGATATTGCCCGAATGATGCAGGGGTCGGGCTTTCAACTGGCAGTCATGACATCACCGAAACCGTGGCAAGTTTCGGTCCGCTGTTCCAGCGGTGCAGGAGTACGAGTGAAATCTGGTGTCTCGCCCGACGCATTCTATCCGAATCGGGCACCGTTCGATGCCTTGGCGGATTACGTCGCAGAATGGAAACTGCCGTTCATCGACTTGTCTGACCCATTGCTGGATTCCGATGCCCCTGAAGCGAATTATCTGCGATACGCCCCGCGGTGGTCTGCTGCAGGCCATCACCATGTCGCTGAATTCGTAGCAAGGTTTCTTGTCGAAAAGGTTCCCGGCCCTTGGAACAGTCGATACTTTCAACGGACAGACCAGCCGATCGGACAATGGCCGATGCCCGACGGTGGCATTCAGCCGGCCAGCGCGATTCGCTGAATTGCATCCACAATGATCAACTTGAAACGGACTTCAGAGAAACATCATGAGCCATGACACTTCAAAATCTGAGCGGTTCTTCCATCAGGCTGCCGATCACCTGGGTTTGTCGACCCGGATGCGGACCTTGCTGCTTGTTCCCGAACGGGATGTCAAAGTTCAGGTAGCAATTCGCCTGGACAATGGTGACGTCGAAACGTTTATTGGATATCGCATTCAGCACGACAGCGCTCGCGGCCCGATGAAGGGTGGACTGCGGTTTCATCCTGAAGTGGACGAGGACGAGGTCCGAACGCTGGCTCAACTGATGACCTGGAAAACGGCGGTTGTCGATCTTCCTTACGGCGGCGCTAAGGGAGGGATTGCCGTTGATCCGCGAAGTCTGAGTAAGGCGGAACTGGAGAGATTGACCCGCAAATTCGTTGACCAGATTCACGACATGGTCGGCCCTGATACAGACATCCCGGCCCCTGACATGGGAACCAATTCCCAGGTGATGGCCTGGTTCATGAACCAGTATCAGGCACATCATGGGTTTCAACCCGCGTGCGTGACAGGTAAGCCGCTGGAACTGCATGGCTGCGAAGGACGCGAAGAAGCGACGGGACGTGGAGTGGTCGTCGTGGCCGAGCGCTTGTTCCATCATCTTGGTGAAAAGCTCGCAGGCAAGACAGTGGCGCTGCAGGGGTTTGGCAACGTGGGAAGCTTCTGTGCCAAGATCCTGAATGAACGGGGTGCCAAGGTGGTTGCGATCGCAGACCAGCGGGGTGGCGTCAAAAATGCTGCAGGCCTGGATATCCCGGCACTGCTGGCCTATGCCCAGAAGAATGATGGCGTGGCGGGATTCCCTGGAGTCGATCCGTGCAGCAATGCCGAACTGTTTGCGTCGCAAGTCGACATCCTGATCCCGGCGGCACTCGGAGGACAACTGACGGCCGAGACCGCTCCGACAGTTCGCGCTCGTTACATCGTTGAAGCGGCGAACGATCCGACAACTCCTGAGGCAGATGAGATCTTTCTGCAAAAGGGGATTACGGTCGTCCCGGACATTCTGGCGAATGCAGGCGGCGTGACCGTCAGCTACTTCGAATGGGTCCAGAACCGCTCCGTCGTTCACTGGCCGCTGGAAGAAATCCGCAGCCGCCTTGAGCAACGCATGTCGGCAGCCTTCGATTCTGTCTGGCAGATTGCCCAGGACAAAAAGGTATCGCTGCGAACCGCCGCGTATATTCTCGGAATCGGTCGTGTCGCCCGTGCCACGGAACTGGCTGGAGTTTCCTGAAAACTCGGCGGTCCTGGCTATCGTCCTGCTTGCTCTTCAGGATTCGGTCGAGCCATGTCGAACCGAGCCAACCAAGTCAATCCGACCATGCAACCGAGCCAAGTGAAGTATCCGGGGCCGAGGGAACTGAACGAGAAATCTGAAAAATAAACTGTAGTGCTCAACGACAGGAGTGTCGCCATGACACCACATCCAAATCCAAGGAAGGGATTTCCGAGAAGAAGTGACGGCAGGCCAATGAAGAAGAATAGATTCGCCCACCAAGGCGGACCGAACATGGCGAACGGAAATGATGTCAAGCACTCCAAGCCTGTCATATCACTCAACGCTGGCAAAGGGAGAGAAACCGAATACAGGACGATCAGCCCGTAGCACCCCCAAATGATGATGCGATTATAGCGTGAGTCAATATCGGTGCACTTCATGGGTATTTGCAGGTGCGGCGACGAATTCGCTTCCGCCAACCAAGAATAAAGGCTCGTTTTCGGAAAGAATATACCCAGCCGGCCGAAAAGCGTTGCTTGGGAACGACAATAGTCACTTTATTCTTCGCATCGGACTTGTGAATAAGTGCAAGCAGCCCAGCCTCGGCTCCAACCCGCAGTTAAAAGCCTGACGACGTACGGTTGTTCTATTTCACAGGCTGCTTTGCCAGCTTGAGAACCGCGGCCCATTCTTCAGGCGTTACTGGCTGGATCGACAGCCGCATCCCTCGTTTCATGACCAGCATCCCGGCGGTGATGGGGTCATGCTGCAATTGGTCGCGGGTGATCGGCTCGTCGAATTTTGTGATCAGTTTGACATCGACCACGTACCAGCGTGGTTGTTCAGGCTTGCTTTTGGGGTCGAAGTACCGATGCTTCGAATCAAAGGCTGTCTGATCAGGGTACCCCGCCTGGACCACTTCCATCGTGCCGAAGATGCCCAGTGGCTCTTCACGGCTGTGATAGAACAGGACGTGGTCTCCCACCTGAACCTGATCTCGCAAATAGTTTCTGGCCTGATAATTTCGGACACCGTCCCATGGGGCGGTCTGACGAGTCGCCTTTTCCAATGTCTCGATGCCGAACACTGACGGCTCAGACTTGAACAGCCAGTACCCGCGCGCGGAATTGGCAACCGACTTCTTCATGACACGGACCGATTCTGACGTCGTTTCAATGCCGCACCGATGAATCCGTCAAATAGCGGATGAGGGAGATTCGGCTTGGACTTGAATTCGGGATGGAACTGCACCGCAATGAACCAGGGATGCTTGGGGATTTCGATCGCTTCGACCAATGTCCCGCTGGGGCTCAGGCCGCTCAGTTCCAGCCCCGCTTCTGTGAACCGGGTGCGGTAGTTGGGATTGAACTCATACCGGTGACGATGTCGCTCAGAGATTTCGGGCTTGCCGTAGCACTTCTCCATCAGCGAGCCTTGTTTCAGCAGGCAGGGCTGTGCTCCCAGCCGCATCGTTCCCCCCTTGTCGCTGACCGTCCGCTGCTCTTCCAGCAGGCAAATGACCGGATCACTCGATTCGGTATCGAATTCGGTGCTGTTGGCTTCAGGGAGTCCCAACACATGGCGGGCATACTCGATGACGGCAACCTGCATCCCCAGGCAGATCCCGAAGTATGGCAGATTATTCTCGCGAGCGAATCTGACCGCCTGGATCTTCCCTTCAATGCCGCGATGTCCGAAACCGCCCGGCACGAGCAAGCCGTCGACACCAGCCAACGCCGAACCGGCATCCTGTCGCTCAAGTTGCTCTGCTTCGATCCGCTTCACGATGACTCGCGTCGAATGAGCGATCCCGGCGTGATCCAGCGCTTCGTAGATCGACTTGTAGGCATCGCGATGTTCGATGTACTTGCCAACGACGGCAATCGTCACTTCATGCTGCGGATTCTTGATCCGGCGCACGAGTTCTTCCCAATCATCCATGTTCAGGGGACCGGACGGGAGTCCCAGGCGACCGAGGATCAGCTTGTCGAGTCCATATTCAATCAGACCGACGGGAACTTCGTAGATCGAATATTCCTTGTCCTGCTCTTCGATCACCGCTTCCTTTTCGACATTGCAGAACAGTGCAATCTTGTCGGCGTTTTCACGACCAAGAGGACGTTCGGTTCGGACGATCAGGATATCAGGCTGAATCCCGATTTCACGCAGTTGCTGGACACTGTGCTGAGTCGGCTTGGTCTTCAGTTCCCGAGCCGCCTTCAGATAGGGGACCAGAGTCAGATGCACGAACAGGCAGTTCTGTCGACCAATATCGAGCGGAATCTGGCGGATGGCTTCGAGGAACGGCAACCCTTCGATGTCGCCGACTGTTCCCCCGAGTTCGGTGATGACGACATCAACGTCCGGTCCAGCCAATCCCAACACGGCCGCCTTGATTTCATCAGTGATGTGGGGAACAACCTGAACCGTTTTACCGAGGTATTTTCCTTCGCGTTCCTTCTGAATTACCTTCAGGTAAATTCGTCCCGACGTGTAATTCGATTCGCGCGAGAGCGGGCTGTTGGTGAATCGTTCGTAGTGTCCCAGATCCAGGTCAGTCTCGGCACCGTCATCAAGCACGTAAACTTCACCGTGCTGAAAGGGACTCATCGTTCCCGGGTCGACATTGATGTACGGATCGAGCTTCTGCATCCGGACTCGAAGGCCGCGTCGTTCGAGAATGGTCCCGATCGATGCTGAGGTGAGCCCCTTGCCGAGTGAACTTACAACACCGCCGGTCACGAAAATGTGCTTGGTCATCAATTCATTCTTGTTCCCTGTCCGACCATGTTGCGAACCGCGAACGTGGTACGGACGAGGAAATGTGGAGGGAAGGATATTCGATAATACTCGCAGGTACACTTGGCGAGACCGCGTTGCGGCTTCGCCAGGAATCCATTTTACGTCTTGGTGGGTGCCGATCGTTGCCGTGCGACAAAGCGAGCATAATCCTCCGGCGTGTCGATGCCAACCGAGTGATGCTCAACCACCGCCACCTGAATGCGAGCCCCCGCTTCCAACGCTCGTAACTGCTCCAGTTTCTCCAACTGTTCGAGGCGAGATGGAGGGAGTGTGGTTAATTTGCGCAGAAACTCGGCTCGATAGGCGTATATCCCCAGATGCAACAGCCAGGGTCGATCGGTTTCCAGAATTTCCTCGGGCTGGCGATCACGGCAGAAAGGAATTGCCGCCCGGCTGAAATAGAGGGCTCTGCCATCTGCAGCGACCACAACTTTAACGCACGATGACGCTTGTACCTGTTCCAAGCTGGTCATCGGTGTCGCCAGGGTCGCCATTTGAGCGTCCGGGCAATCCACCAGAGCTTTGACGACCGCATCAATGTTCGCAGGATCGATTTCCGGTTCGTCACCTTGAATGTTGACGAAAATATCTCCATCAGAACACGATCGCTGAGCCACTTCGGCAATCCGATCGGTTCCACTGGGGTGCTCACCCGTCAGTTCGCAATGAGCCCCGAAACCGGTCACAACCTTCTGAATTTCGTCGCTGTCTGCCGCGATCAGAACCTGCTTCAGGCTGGTCGCTTTTGACGCCGCTCGCCATGTGTATTCGATCAGTGGCCGACCTGTCTCTGTGAGCAGCAGTTTTCGTGGCAAACGGGTCGATTGCAGCCGAGCGGGGATGATTCCGTAAATGTTCATAATTCTGAGTCAATCCGTTGAGACAGTATTCAGCAAGACCGTGTTCAGCCTGATCGCACCAGCAGGCCGCGTTCTGCCTGCTGCGTTTTAACCGAATTGCTTTTGAAACGCAGAGAGCGCAGAGGACGCTGAGGTAAATGCAATTACCTTCTCCAGTCTTTACTCAGCGATCTCCGCGGCCTCTGCGTTTCTAAACTCTTTTGAGTTCGTTGAGAAACTGCTTGATCATGTCCTGGCCTACCGTCAGCGATCCCAAAACTCAGCCAGGACTGGGTACTCGTTACGCTTTAATTTCGAAAATGGCTTCGACTTCAACGGCGGCACCTGTGGGAAGTTGCACGAATCCCAAAGCGCTGCGGGCGTGATAGCCGTCGGTGGTCTTGCCGAAGATCTCATGCAGCAGATCCGAGGCCCCGTTGATCACAAGATGTTGATCTGTGAAGTCGAGCGTTGAATTGACGCAACCGAGCAGTTTCAGCACTTTGAGGCCATTCAACGTGCCATGTGCATTGACGACCGATCGCAGAATTTTGACGGCACATTCGCGAGCGGCCTGAACACCCTGCTCCACGGTCATCCCGGCCCCCAGTTTCCCCTTGAGGTCGCTGACGTGTCCTGACGTGATCAGCAGATTGCCCGTACGGACGCACAGATTGAGGTACCCTGGCTCAAGCTTGGCAAAAGTCAGTCCCAGTTGTTCGGCTTTCTCTTGGGGCGTCATGTCTTCCTTTCAAAATTCGAAGAGGATTTGAAGTTGATCGGCGGCTTCGGGACCTGTCGATTCGCCCCAAATCTGGCGAGTCTGCGACATCAGTTTCCGACAGGGTAAAAACCTGTCGTGCAGACATCCACTCTGCGAATGGTTTTTCAGTCTGGTAGGTGCGACAAGCGTTTGACGCAGCACTCAGACAAACAAAGAAAAGAAAAACCGCGCGGAATTCACCGCGCGGCTTATAATCTGACTCGAATGGGTATGAGCAGGTTGCCATACACACCAAAGCCGACAGCAATCAAAATCTATCCAACAGGCCGGATCAATTGTTTTCGACAGCGACAGCGTCCGTGACAACTTCGACCGGAGTCACATTAATGCGACGACCGTCACGATCGAAGAAGACATGGCCTTCAACCAGTGCGAACAGCGTGTAGTCGCGGCCCATTCCGACATTCTTGCCGGGATGCCACTTGGTTCCGCGTTGACGAATCAGAATATTGCCAGGGATCACCTGTTCGCCGCCGAACTTTTTGACTCCCAGTCGTTTCGCGTTCGAGTCGCGACCGTTACGGCTGGACCCCTGCCCCTTCTTATGAGCCATGACACAAATCCCATCACTGCAAGGCTTAAAATCGAACCGCAAGCCAGACCATTGGCGCGGAGATTCTTCAGTTTCCTCGAATCCGCTCCTAAACGCAAGTCGCGGGACAAATTTTATCTGTTTTCAGCCAAAGGGCTTTACGAATCTGAGTCATCCACAGGACGCTGAAACATGGCTGTCGATGATTTCGTGGCCAGTTTTCGAACGTTAGCGATTCTCAATTCGGTAGAGATGTCCTTTGGAACGCAGGATCAAGGCTTTCCCGGCTACAGCAGGCGATGCCACAAACCCTTCCTCGAATTTGTTTTCCGCGACAAGTTCAAACTCGCGTCCGGCTTTGAAAACGGGGACATGCCCTTGCTGTGAGAAACAGTAGATCAGTCCGTCGGCATAAAGTGGTGATGCCCAATAGTCACCAGCCAGCCGTTTCGTCCAGATTTCTTCCCCAGTCTTTGCATTCAAACATGACGCGACGGCTCCGTCACTCATCATAAACAGCAGATCGCCAATCAAAAGCTGCGACGGACGTTTTGGAACGGCCTTGTTCGATCGCCAGGCGATGTTTTTTGTGATATCTCCCTCGCCGTTCGGGGGAACCGCAATCAGCGGGTTGGGACCATCGGCCGAATTGATCAGAACCAATCCATTCCCGTACAGCGGGCGACCGGCGGCGTTCATCCCGCCATGCCTGACCGTCCAGATCGGATCCCCATTTTTCGGGTCATAGGCGATGGTCGCTGATGCAAAAGGACTGATCAGCAATTTCCTTCCGCCCGCTTCAATCAGTGCTGGCGTTGAATAGGATTTTTTCGCATCACCATCAGTCGTACCGAAATCAACACCACGATCTTTCTTCCAGACGGTTTCGCCGGTCAGCTTGTTCAGAGCGGTGATGTATTGCAAATCGTAACCGTCAAATGTCAGGTAAAGCAGATCACCGTAAACGACCGGCGAAGATCCCGGGCCACGAAAGTGATCACACTTCAAATCGGTTCTCTCCCAGATCTTCTTGCCGGTTTTGGTGTCCAGGCAGGCTGTCCCGTATGCCCCGAAATGGATGTAGACTCGGCCTTCTTCCACATACGGGGTCGGCGAACCATAGCTGTTGGTAGCGTGCGTGAACTGAGGCGTATCGACTTCAAACAGCTTGAGGTCGTGGATCACGTTTCCGCTGTCGAGATCGACACAGACCGCAGACAGGACAATTGGAGCATCCAATTTTGGCTTGTCTTTGGTGGTGTTTTTGATTTCCGGGGCGTTTGTCACCCAGATCTGGTTTCCCCAGATGACAGGGGACGACCAGGCCCGGCCTGGAATGGGGGTCTTCCAGACGATCGATGACGCCCCGTCCGTAAATGTGACGGGCAGTCCAGTGGCAGTCGACGTACCGTCTCCCCGAGGCCCACGGAACTGATTCCAGTTTTCGTCGGCCGCTCCGACGGAGCAGACACACAACACCAGCACTGCAACGACCGTACGCATCTAGGACCTCGCGAATCAATTTCAGAAAGGATCGACCAATGTTGATGCTGATACTGTAGTCGCAAGAGTGGTCACAGGCCAAGCGACAAAGCGGAGTTCGTCCGTGGTTACCCGATTCCCGAAGATCCTCTGATGCCGACAGCCCTGTGAATCAGACATTCCGAATTGACCGTTTCTATTCTCTCTCCGTAAGGTGTGTCGAATACGGGCGACGAACGAAAGTCGGTTTGTCGTCTTGAAATTTCATTGACAGCGAGAACTGCGGCATGGCGAAGGAATCTCAGTCCGAAGATCTCCCTCAGTTTGTACGAACACACGGCGGTTTGTTGAATCGGCTTGCCGGTCGCATCGGGTTGTTGAGTCCCCCGACCAGCCGGCGACTGTTGCGGTTGCTGGTTTTGATACTGATCACCTGGCTGCCGCTGGTCTTGATGTCATGGAATGCCGGGCATCTGACGGGTCAAACCGTCAAGATCCCCATCTGGCGCGATGCTGAAGTGCATGGACGATTTCTGCTCGCCCTGCCACTGCTTGATCTGACGGAAGCCTTCCTGGTCATTGGCCTGGGTGTGCAGGTCCGTCAATTTTTGAGGGCGGGGATCATTTCCGCGAAGGAACGCGACAAATTTGAGGCGACGCGGGCGAGGATCGAGGACTTCCACGATTCGACCGGAGCCGAGTTCGTTTATTTTGTCGTTTCGTTGGTCACGTCAATTCTGGCCCACCTTTATGGTCCGTCCAACGGGACTTCATACTGGGGAAACCACTCTGCGGGAATGACCCCGGCAGGCTGGTGGCACATGCTCGTCAGTCTGCCGATTCTGTATTTCTTTCTCTTGCGTGCGCTCTGTCTGCTGTTCCTGTGGGGTTGGTTCTTGTATCGCGTCTCGAAGCTGGACCTGGACCTGACACCGACCCATCCTGACCATGCAGGAGGACTTGGGTTCCTTGGCTGGGGGATTGCCAGTTTTTCGCCGATGGTCGTCGCCATCACGATCATGGTTTCGGTCGGGTTTGCAAACGAGATTTACCATAAAGGTGAATCACTCAGTACTCTGAAATACCACCTGTCCATTTACGTGCTGCTGATCACATTTGTGCTTCACATCCCCGTTTTCGCGTTCGGATTCCAGTTGGCAAGGTGCCGGTTCGAGGGATTGCTCGATTTCGGAAAACTCGTGGCCGGCCATGACCGGTCATTTGATGAAAAGTGGATTCGGCAACCACCGTCAAGGAATCAAGACCCACTACTGGGAAGTTCTGACCCGATGTCACTGGCCGCACTTGCTGCGACCTACGAGCATATTGAAGAGATGCGGCTGGTCCCAATTGATAAAAAGGCGATGTTCCTGATTGTCCTTTCGGCCATTGTGCCGCTACTCCCGCTGATTGGCACCGAGATTCCACTCCCGGAAGTCATGTCCAAGCTCGCGGAATTTCTCTTTTGATCGGATCCGTTCAGGCGAAGCCCGCAGTGTGATCGAAGGCAACGGTAGGACGCGTTTTCCTACGATTACCTCATGGACGCCATCGGGTGACGTGGTGGCTTCCAGCGGATCGGGCGGTTAAGATGGCTATTGAATGGATTCCCGGGATAATTCAAGGAACAAACCTGTGCCGAACAATCCGTTGAGTGTAGGGCAGTGGCGTTGCGGGCGTGATGAGCCGTTGCTGTTTATGGCCGGCCCCTGTGTGATCGAGAGCGAAGAACTGGTCATGGAAGTTGCCAAACGATTGGCAGACCTGTCCGCGTCGCGCAACGTTCAAATCGTTTTTAAATCGAGTTTCGACAAAGCGAATCGAACCAGTGTCGACAGTTTTCGTGGGCCTGGCTTGGAACGTGGGCTGGAAATCCTGGCTCGCGTGCGCGAAGTCACAGGACTGCCGCTGCTGACGGATGTGCACGATCCCAGTCAGGCGGAGCCAGCCGCTGCGGTCTGCCAGGTTGTGCAGGTTCCCGCATTTCTTGCCCGCCAGACGGACCTTGTCGAAGCGGTTGCGGCCGCAACCGGGCGTCATGGCGGCGTAGTGAACGTCAAGAAACCACAGTTCATCGCCCCCGAAGACATGATTCACGTGGTTCGCAAGTGCGAAGCGTTTGGAAATCCCAATGTCCTGCTGACCGAACGCGGGACGATGTTTGGATATGGACGATTGGTCAACGATTTTCGCTGCATTCCCGTGATGCAGGGATTCGGCGGTCCCGTCATTTTCGATGCGACGCACAGTGTTCAGATGCCTGGCGGTGCGACAACAGGCGGTCGGCGCGAACTGGTTCCCTTCCTATCGCGGGCTGCTGTCGCCTGCGGTTGCGACGGAGTCTTTTTCGAAACCCATCCCAACCCTGACGTCGCACTTAGCGATGGCCCCAACATGGTACCACTGGCCGAATTACCTCAGCTCATTGATCAACTGGTGCGACTCCGCGCAATGACACTGGAATTTCGCGAGCAGCAGGCATCCTGATCAGGCGATTCTCCTTCGGCCGTAGATTGGCATTTCCGCCCAAAAGCGGGGATGTGCCGGAAAGTATCAACGTTTCCATTCGATTCGGCGTAAGCCTGCGGAAAAGTTCGTTTGAAATCTTGTCCTTGGGTTCCGTCGACTTCAACTTGAAAGTACGCTTGGGACTCGGGACAGATCGCAGTTTCTGATCGCCGATCGGCAACGCCCAAGCATCGCCTCAGCCATTGAGCATTACCTCATGACTTGTCAGCACTTACGAAATTTACGAATTACTGCTGTCCTGCTCCTGCTGGTGGCAACGGCTGGCTGTCCGCGGAGCAGTCCGGTAAATTCCTCACCTCGCCAGGACGGCAAGAATGTGACGGGCGAACCGTCGGCCGAAGACTTGCTGAAAAGCGCGATCCATCAACTTCGCCCAGAAAACTACACGATCGCGGCAGCGACCGACAAACCGATCAACCTGCTGAATTCGTGGCGAGGAATCGCATCACCGGGTTCCGAATCGGTAGCGGTCGAAGTTCCGCCAGGCTGGATTGACGACAACGAAGCTGCGCGGCTGAAAGTTCAGAACTACGACTTGCGCGATGCGATTCATGTGCGCGATGCGATGTTGACTCATACCATTGCAGAATTCGTCGTGGCTCGCGGAGGAGATGAAATCGCCCATGTCCAGGGACTTGTGGATTACGTCGTCCGGAATCTGTCGCTACGCGGAAGTGATGAAACGGACATGCCCCTGGGGATCTACCAGTTACTGTTGATCGGGCGCGGCACGGTTGAAGATCGTGCCTGGCTGCTGGGAACGTTGCTGCGTCAGGTCCGAATTGACTCCATCATCATCCGCCCGACAGGGGCAGACAATGAAACGTGGCTGTTTGGCGCCATCCTTAACGGACGTGTGTACTTATATGACCTGCGATTGGGGATCGCCATTCCATCATTCGCAGACCTTGGCAAATCGGGACCACCGGCAACTTTGGACGAAATTACGGCTCACCCGGAATGGCTGCAGCCGCTGGCTCTGCGATCAGACCAGCCCTATGGCATTGACGCTGACTCGCTGAAAAATCCCGCGATTTTTCTGATCGGTGAATCGATCTATTGGAGTCAACGGATGAAAAATCTGGAAGCGGTCCTTCCCTCAGAAGAAGTCTGTGTTCTGTACGATCCACTGGTTGACGATGGAGCACGAACGGGATTGCTGACCCGTGTCACTCAGGTTAAGCCAAGCTGGAAACGCGACGATTTGAAGTTATGGGGCTATCCCGCACAGCAGTTCAATGCGACACGATCCGTGACGCAAGCGATGGGCCAGGCACTTGAAGCAGCAACGATGCCCTTCAACCTGCCGATTCCGATTAACGTTGATCCTAAAACCGGAACGGTGGAAGTCGGTATTCCGGAAAGGAAACTGCTGAAAATCCGTACGGATCAGTTGCTGGGCAAGTTTGACGATGCAACCAAACGGTACTTGGGGATTCGCCATCTGGGTGTTGAAGAGATGCCGGTCCAGAATCTCGCGATTTTGAATCAGCAGGGGGCGGAATACGCGATTTACTGGACAGGAGTCTGCAAGTACGAACTGGGTGATTATGACTCCGCAATCGAACAGCTTTCGACGTACGTGAAGCGATACGACAGAAACGGCCGCTGGAATTTCGCCGCTCGCGCACTACTCGCAGAATCCTATGTCCAGCAAGGCAACTTCAAAGATGCCATTGCTACGGTAGAACGAACTCGCAGCGACGATCCCAATCGTGCGGCGAACGCCATCCGCGTGAAACGCTGGAACGCTCAGAAACCGAATTAGTGCCTTCGCTTATACCTGCAATCCCCACCGAGTTCATCTCGGTGGAAACGTGCTTTTACAATACCCGCTGGGTGGCCCTGCTTATTTTCTTGTGCCTCTGGCTCTCGGCTTGAAGCATGCGGTGTCACCCGATTGGCCTGGAACCGGACGTAAGATAGACTGACATCCTCATCAAGGAGTTCCATACGATGCCACGGGAAGCGCGAGCAGATCGACCATCTGCCCATCTCGTTGGCGTTTGCGGTGCAGGGATGAAGGCCCTGGCGGAACTGCTGGATGGCCTCGGGTGGCAATTGTCGGGATCAGATCTGCTGCCCGCCAGCGCGGCGATCACGGCGCTCACGCTCCACGGATTGACGTTTTCCCAAGGGCATTCTGCCGCCAATCTCCCCAGGGATGCGCAATGCCTCGTCTATAGCCCCGCGATTCGACCTGATAATCCCGAGCGGATAGAAGCGTCGCGGCAAGGTTTGCCGCAGTGGTCTTATGGTGAAATGATCGGTCGCCTGATGCGCGATCGAACTGGAATCTGCATCGCGGGAACTCATGGGAAAAGTACCACCACAGCAATGGTCGGCTGGATTTTGAGTGTTGCGGGACTGGACCCCGCCGTCCTGGTCGGGGCTGAATTATGCGACAGCGGTAACAGTGGTCGGGCAGGAAAGGGAGACCTGCTGGTTGTGGAGAGTTGTGAATTCAATCGCAGTTTTCTCGATTTTCAGCCCCGTTTCGCTGCGGTGCTGAATGTTGAGCCGGATCACTTCGATTGCTATGCCGATTTGCCATCGCTGGTCAGTGCGTTTCAGGAGTTTGTCCAGTTGGTGTCCACCGACGGGGTCCTCCTGGTAAATGGAGATTTTCACGCCGCTCGCGACGTTGCAAAAGCCTCGGCAGCACGAGTTGTAACGTTTGGCAGGTCGATTGAGTCCGATTGGAGCGTTGGCAAGATCCACGAAGATGTCCCCGGAATCAGTTTCGACATTGTTTGCGGCCCCACCAGTCATGCGGGCTCGAGCAACTTATGGGGCCAGGTCCATTTACGCCTGCACGGGGAGCACAACGTTGAAAATGCGTTGGCAGCAGCAGCACTCTGTGCAGAAATGGGGATTTCGCCGCAGTCGATCATCGCGGGACTCGGTTCATTCGGGGGGGTAAAACGGCGATTTGAAGTCGTTGGCGAAGCTGACGGGTTGCTGCTGATCGATGACTACGCTCATCATCCGACTGCTGTTCGTGCAACTCTCCAGACAGCACGTCGTGTCTATGGTGACCGACGTATCTGGTGTGCCTTCCAGCCGCATCAGGTTTCGCGTACCTTAGCGTTGATGGACGACTTCGCGGCGAGTTTCGACGACTGTGACGAACTGCTTGTTGTGCCAGTGTTTGCGGCGAGAGAAAGAGTAACAGACGAGCCCCAGCGAGTTTCCAGGGAATTGGCCGATCGCGTTGTCGCCCGTGGGCGGAAAGCTCGATATGTCGAGTCCCTTGACCAGATCATCACAACTGTGGACGATGCGGCGCGACCCGGCGATGTGTTGATCGCCATGGGGGCTGGAGACATCGACCGGATACATCATGAGCGCATTCGAAGAATTTGCTGACATCGTCAAACGTGACGAACCCTTGGCACCTTACACTTGGCTGAAACTGGGTGGACCCGCACAGTACTTCATCGAACCTCGCACCGAGGACGAGTTAATTCGTGTCGTTCGTCTCTGCTGCGAGCACGGGATCTCTGTCAAGATCCTGGGAGGCGGATCGAATCTGATCGTTCGCGATGAAGGTGTCAGCGGAGCGGTAATTCGGCTCAGCCACCCCTGTTTCGCAGAAGTGAAGATCGACGGTCATCGTGTCACTGCGGGGGGTGGTGCACTGCTTTCCCACGTGATTTCAGAGACGGTTCGTGCTGGTCTGGCTGGTTTTGAGAACCTGGCGGGAATTCCGGGCACGGTAGGTGGTGCTCTGCACGGGAACTCCGGCGGTCGACATGGCGAGATTTCGCAGTTTGTCCGCAAGGTGACCGTCCTGACGGTCAGTGGCGAAAAACTCGTCCGAACCGAAGATGAACTCCTGTTCGATTACCGACAAAGTAATCTCGACGAACTACTGATCCTGGAAGCCGAGTTCGAGCTTCAATCCGATTCCCCAGACGAAATTGCGCAGCGACTGCGAAAGATCTGGATCACCAAAAAGGCTTCACAACCGCTCAGTTCGCAAACAGCGGGATGCGTCTTCAAAAATCCCCGTGGGCAGCGGGCCGGGCAACTGATCGAACAGGCGGGATTGAAGGGCACGCGAATCGGTGGAGCGGAGATCAACGACCGCCACGCTAATTTCATTGTGACGCATGAAGGGGCCTCGACCAGTGACGTATTAAGGCTCATGGATCTGGTTCGATCCAAGGTCGCTGATCAGTTTGGAGTCCATCTGGAGTCCGAAGTCAAAATCTGGTAGGTTTTTGGTGTCGTTGGTTCCGATTTTGTGGTTCGTCTCAACTCATGGAGGAGCGGAGATGTCGTTGTGGGTGTTGCGGTCGGCTTGGATCATGCTTTCGATCGCATTTGGTGCGGAAGAACCTGCCCGTCCACCCGCGCTTAAGGGGGCTCCAGAACCGCTTCCGGTCATTAAAAATCAACGGCATTTCGTTGTTCAGTTGAAACTGATCGAAGTCGACGAACAGGGGCGCGAAACCGTTCTTGGCGAACCCCGCTTGAAAACCACAGGCGGAAACGCAGGCGTCTCGATCGATCATCCCGACGGACGGCGATTTGAGTTCATGATGAAGCTCGCAGATCGCGTCGGATCAGGTGATGAACTTGCTCCCGCACGACCACAGGCCGCCGACTCAACGCTGAAAAAGCTGGATCAAAAAATTGATCTCAATCTACAGCAGCAGACTCGCAAAGAGGTCTTGCGAGAAATTGGCAGACGTACGGGACTGAGTATCGCCGTCGATCCGGAAAGTATTCGCAGCATCATCGATCAGATGGATTCTGCCATAGATCTGAAGGCGACTGGAGAACCGGTTGCCGATGTCCTGAATCGCGTAATTGAACCGCTGAATCTGGAATTCACAGCAAAACACGATGTCGTGTTCATCGCCACCGCAGAAAAGCTGCTGCCCGCACCGGAGGATTTTGTCGTCAAGACATACGCTGTTGCCGACCTGGTGAAGACCGGCGATCCCGAGAAAGATCCTCCAGAGCTGGCCGCTCTGATCGAACGGATCAAGAGCAGCGTGATGCCAGCGACCTGGGAGAGAAAGGAAGCGGCTGCAACGATTCGGCCGTTTAACTCAACATTATCGATCGTGGTCAGGCAAACAGCACCTGGACATGCCGCGATCGAGCGATTGCTCGATAAACTGCGCCGCGAGTTGCCGATGAAGATTTCTGATTGATGCAGCGTGCGGCGTGCTCTAACGCCATGCAAGTAGAAAAAAGTTGACCTCGCAAGGATGCGACGAAAATGTCTGAGACAAGACCAATGTGGCGCGTGGCAGTTCTGGCGGGTGGAGACTCCGACGAACGCGAAATCAGTTTGCAAAGCGGCTCGTCCGTGCAACAAGCCCTTTCCAGTCGGGGACATCTGGCTTTGCACCTCGATCCAGCCGTGGTTGATCTGGCGGGGGTCGATTGGCGTCAGTTCGACGTCGCGTTCCTGGCATTGCATGGCCAGTTCGGCGAAGACGGACAGGTTCAGCAGATCTTGAAAGATGCCGGGATTCCCTATACGGGAAGTGATGCAACGGCGTCGCGCCTTGCATTCAGCAAATCAGCGGCCAAAGAACGGTTCTTGCAGTTCGGTGTGCCGACGCCTGAATATTCCCTGCTGCACTACACGGACGACGTTGCACGGATCGAAAAAGTCACTGAGGAAATCGGCTATCCGCTGGTGATTAAGCCCGATTGCCAGGGGTCCAGTCTGGGGATCTCGATTGTCCACTCAGCAGCAGAGGTTCCGGCAGGTCTGAAACTTTGCTTTCAGTTTGACAGTTTTGCGGTCGTCGAACGAGCCATCATGGGAACCGAATGGACCGTAGGGATGCTCGATGAACTCCTTCTCCCTCCGATCCTGATTGAAACGGATCGCGAATTCTTCGACTGGCAGGCAAAGTACGAAGACGACAACACTCGCTATCTGTTCGAGACGAATTTCCCACAGCATGTCGTCGATACGATCGCGGATGTCTCCAGAAATGCCTGCCGGGCTCTGGGAACTCGTGGAATGGCACGCGTCGATTTGCGAGTCGACGAAGCGATGCAACCCTGGGTTCTGGAAGTCAACACGATTCCGGGCTACACCAGCCACAGTCTGGTCCCAAAGGCTGCTGCTCGTATGGGGATTGAATTCGCCGAGTTGTGTGAGCGTTCGATCGAATCCTGTCTGCCGTCCAATCTGCCCCGTCCGCATATCTTGCCGAGAACAACCGTCCGGCAGCCTTTGGATGAGAAATAAGAATTCGCACTAATCGGCATTAGCTGCCGGTGTGTGCACGGACGATGAATACCTCGTTGCGTATCCAGGTGAGCCTCGTTCTTTGAGGCTCAGCCCACTTCAACGGGAAAACTTCTTCGGCACCCGGCTCACCTGAATCTTCGCAAGACGTATTGTCATTCAACGTGACAGTGATCTTCTGACGAGGCTTCAGCAGCGAGGGTAATCCGTGGATCCTGAACTGGCGAATCTGGCATCCACCGAAAAATCGCCAACCACTGCGAAAAAAAAGGCGTCGGCGATTCATCCGCTCACCGACCGAATCTTTCAACCAGTACGCCTGGCCAAGATTGCGTGTCTGGTTGGGTTGTCAGTGATGTTGCCATACCTTGTTCAGAGACTTCCCAATCTGAATTCGCGACCGGAATACCGGCTGGACGCCAAAAATATCTCCATCGTCCCCGAGCCCAAATCACCTGTCCCGGTTGATTTGGTAGAGCAGATTCGACGGCAGAACCAGTTGCCGCGTGAGATGTCGATTCTTGATCCCAAACTGTGCAAGACGATCGCGGTCGCCTTCTCCAGGCATCCTTGGATCGCTCGAGTCAATTCTGTCAGGCAATCGTATCCAGCCTCAGTGGTCATCGACGTCGAGTTCCGCAAGCCGGTGGCGATGGTACAAGTGAAAGGGGGGCGGATTCCGATCGACAGCACAGGTGTCGTCCTGCCGAGTGAAGACTTCAAGGTGGACGATGTCGCGCGATACCCATTGATCCGCATGGAAGGTGGGGGGAATCTGACACGGGACCGAGGCCGTGTGACGGAACCAGGATTGTCAGGTGCAGCTCAGGTTGCCGAACTGCTGGCCGACAAATGGTCGAAACTGGAACTTGATGCGATCGAAATCCCGAAACAACAGGAATCCACCAGGAATTCCAAGGACGTCGTTCTGCATCTTCATTCCAAAACGGGATCGACCATTATCTGGGGCCGCGCCCCTGGTACGGATCATCCAGGTGAATTGACGGCATCCCAGAAGGTCGCTCGCATGGAGAAATACGTCGCTGAATTTGGTGGATTTGACCGACCGAGTGGGCCGTACGAAATCGATATCCGTCACTGGCAGGAAATCACTCGTCGGCCTGCCGCCAAGACTCAGGCTTCAGGCCGCAAAGAGACACGGACGCGTCGTTAGTGCGGGTCGCACTTCCGTGTCGCGTCGAAACATGGGTTAGACGCTGCAGTTT
>JBAWWJ010000066.1:0-33157 GCA_037146815.1 Planctomycetota bacterium | reverse complement strand
ATTCCTCGAAGTGCGCGAAGATCGATTCTCGAGTTCGGGGTGTGAACGGTTACCGTACGTCGCTACCGTGGACACAACCGAAAGCCCCTCAGATGTATGCCCGATGATTTTCACATCGCCAGTATATAAGTTCGGGGGGAGTGGCGAAGAGCGGCTTCCGAGAGTCAGCTCCCAATTCATCGGTGAATCGGCTTTTCGAATGTTCGCAGAGATCCAAGGTGGGTCGCAAATCGCTTCAGCAGAGTCCAAGGGCATGCGACTTGTCACACGAACTACTCTAGAAAGTTGTCCGCTTGATTCGTATGAGCGACTTCCCAGCCACACTTCGGGCTCATTTGCGACGAGTTTTCTGAGAACGCGACCACTGAGCAGCCAATTCTGTCGAGAGGATTGACCATCGACCATGGGAGCAAAATGAACCTGGAACGGGTATTCCATTTTTCCTGCATGAATTGCAGGCCGCACGCCAAGGTTCATTCGAAAACTGACTTGGCGCTCTGTCCGCGGAGCCAACACAAACTTATCTGGCTGTACAGAAGTACAGTCGCAGGAGGTTTTGAATCCAGTAATTTGAACTTCTTTTGAGGATCGGTTGCGAATCAGTACTGGATGCACAAAATCTGATTGCGACTCCACGTCTCCGAAGTCAAGTTGCTCCGAAGAGATAACAATCGCTGTGTCAGGCGAATATCCCCTCAAGGACTGCAATTGCCCCACTGTAATCCACAGAAGCGACATTACGCAAAAAGTTGTTGCAGGAAAATGGCTGCTAATCCAGCGTAACATGACACGGCATCCGTCTGAGCTCAACAACACGTCACTCTGAGCACTGCCACTGGTTCAGTATGCGTCTCAGATGCGAGTGTGTCAATACGAATCAGCATAAGAGTTCTGTAACGAGACTGTCGAATAATCGGAGGGTATCGTTTTTGATCATTGACGCACCGGGGGAACTCTATTTTGGTGCGACGAGGGAGTTGGATATAGCGGCTGCAGACTGTTCGTCCAGATACAGTCGTCCCGCAGTCCGATACGCCAAGGCAATCGGAGAGAGATTGAGGTCTTCGATGGACTTCACGAAATCAACGGGAAGGGGACGTTCGAATTCCTCGAAAAGGACTTACGTCACCGGATCATTGACTGACTTTCCAGTCGTACGCCTGCAGTGCTTGAACCAGGAAAACAATCCCGGTCAGCAGTGATGCCAGCGAGACCCACAACAGCGCCACGTAAATGTCGGGTGAAGGTGCATTATCGGAGCTTCGTGGTGACATAGTCGCCCTTCTGAATCACTGTGTTCTTGGCTTTTTCATTGGCGATGACGAGGCCGACCGCCTTGTCGGGTTGCACTAGCGTCAATCGAATCTGTCCCAGGTAGCGACCTTCGCCATTGTAGACGGTCATCTTGTGTCCCACGCCTAAGCCTTCGTCGCTGCCCAGCGAGATTTCCACAAGCTCGGTGCTGCTGGCACCCTTCTTTTCTTTGCGATATTCGGTCACGACGCCGTCCACTCCCGGAGGTGCGGATGACTGAACGACCATCAACTTGGGATCGGTCAACAATCCCTTGGCACCGTAATACTGCTTGAAGATCTGCAGATCGGTCAGAACGCGTTCGTGCCGATCCTTCATCTGCTGCTGTTCGAGCTCCAGGATATCGCGTCGTTTTTCGACTTCGAGCAATCGCTTCTGCAATGCTTCTCGCGTTTCGTAGGCAACCTTGTTCTTATCGACCTGAACTTTGGAATCGAGGAATCGTTCGGTCGCTTCTTTCGTCTGAAGCTCCGCCTGTTGTCCGACAGCGTCAATCGCGGTCTGCAGGCGGTTGTTGTCGGCTTGCAAATCGGTCGACTGTTTGAACAGTGCTCCCTTTTCGCCGGTCAATTTCAGCACCTGATCATTCAGCTCAGCAACCTTAGCTGCTGTATCAGTCCGTTCACGCTCGAATTCTGTGCGCTGATCATTGGCGCTGGCCTTGGCTTTGGCGAGTTGTCCCGCCGTCGCTTCGGCAGTCTTACGCCAGTTCTTCTGCGCAGTGAATACGGCACCGGCGAACGCCATAAACATGATGCTCAACACCAGATGCAACACGACCAGAATTTTACCGACCGTTGTCATTGACGCACCTCACCGCCTGAAATCACATTATGAATCTGCAAAAACCAATCTCTGTCGAGTTGAATCATTCGACAGAAATTATTTGTCGTAAGGCTCAACCTGCTTCTGCAACTGCTCGCCCCGTCGCTCGAGCCGCTTCAGATTTTCTTCGACGCGGACCAATTCTACTTCCAAAAGCTTCTGCTGGGCTTGAGCGACGTACAAATCGGTTCGCATCAACTCAAGTTGATTCTTTAGCCGCAACGCTTCTTCGCGTCGTTCCTGAGTCGTTTTCTGAATCACCTGAATTGCGGCGGCCTTCGAGGCAATCCCCTGCGTCGTCGCCTGAATCTGTTCGCTCAACTGCGTCAGAATCTTATCCAGCATTTGAGCACGAACAACGAGTCCCGCCTGATCGGGTGGAATCAGTGCTCGCATCTCTTCAATCAGCGGCTTGATACGGGCGATTTCCTTGTTCAGTTCAGATTCTTTGTCCTTCGCATCCGCGACCTGCTGCTTTCTGGCACCGACCACAACTTCTGCCAGCAGCGTCGATTGCGTTCCGACCCCTTGGTCTGTTTTACGGTTTTTTGCCGAGTACATCGGCTTTTCGCCCGCGACCGCCGTGATCAGGAAATCATTGGTCAACTCGGCCGATTCCGCTTCGCCCTTCCAGTTCGGTCCACCGGAAACGAGCGAAAGTGTAAACGCGGCAAACCCCAGACTGCAGGCTGTCGTGAAAACTACCAGGATTTTGCCAAAACTGTTCATGAACCGCTTCCCGTGCGAATCTGGTCGAGCGTATCGATTGTGGAAGTCTAGTTCCCCGAGAGACGTCCCGGAGTTCCGAATTGGAAAATGGTCGAATTTGCCGGTTAGTGAAATCCTAATCCCACGGCGCAATCGGCGTCAATTAGATAATTGGCGCGGAATCGCAGCGCAGGGAAACGTCTTCCCTTTCGTCGGCAGTTTGACGAGGGGACTGCACGTTCCGCCACCTGACCCTGCGATTTCGGCACTTCACGCATTTCGACTATGTCCGGTTTGACGGTTGTAGGGGTGCTGCGTGACGTTTCTGAGTGGTTCATCGTGTTGCTTGCCTGTTACAATCCGATGGTACGTGTCTCCTTGAGATACTTGGATCTGAATCCCACTAGAAACTCCTTGGGTCGATGCGTGGCCAGGTGATTGGTTTGTAAATGTCCCGTCGAATCGTCCTTGCCATGAGCGGCGGCGTTGATAGCTCGGCTGCTGCCGTGCTGCTGAAACGTCAGGGGTTTGAAATCATCGGGCTGTTTATGCGGTCCGGGGCGACCGAAGAGTCGCACGAAGTCTGTCGACTCCCCGCCGCTGCCGGAACAACTCCAATCACGTCGATTCAACTACCGGTCTTGGGAACCAAGGCCAACAAGCAGGGATGCTGTTCTGCGTCTGATGCTGCCGATGCCCGCCGGGTCGCCGATGTTCTGGACATCCCCTTCCACGCACTGAATTTTTCGGACGCGTTTGGTCGTATTAAAGATTACTTTGCGGACGAGTACCTGGCAGGTCGAACTCCCAATCCCTGCGTGATGTGCAATAACTGGCTGAAGTTCGGCAAGCTGTGGGACTTCGCTCAGAGTGTTGGCGCAGACGGGATCGCCACTGGGCACTACGCTCGGATCCTGGATGTCGACGGACAGCCCGCACTGGTGCGAGGTGTTGACCGTTCGAAAGACCAGTCCTATGTGCTGGCAGGGATCAATCGCAGTATTCTCGACAAGATTCTCTTTCCCGTTGGAACATTCGCGAAACCAGAGATTCGAGCCCTCGCTGCCGAAGCGGGACTTCGCGTGGCGACGAAGCCCGACAGCCAGGAAATCTGCTTCATTCCCGATAACGACTACGTCGGGTTTCTCGAACGCCACCGGGGCAAGCCGGATACCTCGGGCGACTTCGTCGACTCTAACGGAAAGATTCTTGGTCGCCACCCCGGTTACGAACAATTTACGATCGGCCAGAGACGCGGGTTGGGAATTACATTCGGAGAACCGCGCTTCGTGATCCGGATCGAACCCGAGACTCATCGTGTCGTCCTGGGGAAGTACGAAGAACTGGCCCAGACAACCTTGGAAGCGGATGGGATGAACTGGCTGGTCGATGACATGCCCGACCAACGGCAATGTCTGGCTCAAATTCGGTATCAGCACACGGCGGCCCCCGCGACTGTGGAAGTGTTGTCACCCGAGCATGTCCGAGTTCAATTTGTCGATCCGCAGTTTGGAGTCGCACCGGGGCAGGCACTGGTCCTATACGATGGCGACCGCGTTCTGGGTGGTGGATGGATTCGACAACTCGACGTTGCCGCCAGCCGCGCCGTATTGGGGTCGAAGTAACCTCAGGAGGTCTCATGCGGCGGCTGGGATATTTCTGGAAGGGACTCCCGTTCACATCGAAGTTGCAGTACCTGGCAATGCTGCTGGTACTCGGCTCGATTTTCGTCCGGATCGATTTGCATCCCGGACGACAGGCATTCGGTGTTCCGCTCTGGCAGGTCACAGGATCACTGATCTGTGCGACATTTATTCTGGCCCGACTTTTGTTGCCGCTGATGATGGCCCGTCCGATACTGTCGCAGCGGATTCTGTCGTGGTTTGGGATGAGCATTTTCCTGATCAGTCTGCTCAGTATGAACCAGCGATGGGGACGGATGCTGATCACGCATCTGGGGATCACTGTCGGGATGTGGCTGGATGTCTGGTGTTCGTTCTGGTTCACTTCCGAAATTCAGCGGCGGATCGCGATGTTTCAAGAAGGACTTGGCTCAGTCGATGACAACGCTGATGATAATTCTGACTACGACAATGAGGATGAAGTTCGATGACTGTTTCGCATTTTGCCACGCGGTTGCATGCCGCGATTCAATCCAAGCGAACTCCGGCACTGGTGGGACTGGACCCACGGCTCGACTGGATTCCTCCCGATGTGCTGGCACATGCTCGTGACCTGCACGCGGACCCGACGGCTCAGGCGGCTGCGGCGTTCGAAGAGTTTTGTGTCCGGCTGATTGATGTTGTCGCGCCACTGGTTCCGGCCGTCAAACCGCAGGCGGCCTTCTTCGAAGAACTTGGTCCTGACGGGTGTCTGGCCCTCGCACGCGTGATCCGGTATGCGCGAAACGCTGGCTTGATCGTCATCTGCGACGCGAAACGGGGTGATATCGGGACCACGGCGGAAGCCTATGCACGCGCTTATCTGGCTGGCTCTGATCCACAAGCTGCACCATGGCACGCGGATGCATTGACGGTTAATCCGTATCTCGGCCGGGATACCCTGGAGCCGTTCGTCAAAGTGGCCACCGAGCGTGGTGCCGGGATCTATGTGCTGGTCAAGACGAGCAATCCGGGATCCGCCTCATTTCAGGATCGCCAGGCGGATGGTCATAAGATCTACCGTCATGTGGCTCAGGTAGTCGAAGACCTCGCCGTCCAGACCGCCGAGTCGGGATATGGCTGCGTCGGTGCTGTTGTTGGTGCAACGTATCCGCAGGAATTGACAGAACTGCGAGCAGCAATGCCACACGTACCGCTGCTGGTTCCCGGCTATGGAAGCCAGGGAGGTGCTGCCGCGGATGTTGCTGCCGCGTTTAGTCCCGAAGGTCTCGGAGCCCTGATCAACAATTCCCGTGGAATCAACTTCGCTTATCGTGCTGCCCCATATGCGGAACAGTTCGGTGCCCGACAATGGGAAGCCGCAACTGAAGCCGCGACACGACGCATGATCGCAGATCTGGCGGAGTTCACCAGCGCAGGGAAGCTTTGATCGCTCCGACGAAGTCTTGCTTGTCGAATCAACAGCTTCGTCCAGCGGAAAACATCGCTATGGGCCAGCAGCAAAGGGAGGCAGTGAAGGCTGCCTTCGCTTGCGTGAGCCAGCCTTGTCCGAGCCAACACCGTCCGAGCAAACACCGAATAGAAAAACATCGACCAGTGAATCGGCTAACTCGGGTGTCAGCCGTTTCCTGGGTTTTGGCAGTCGGGACAGGATGTTGATGTGTTGATCCATGATGCAACAGAAGATCAGCGATAACGCTGCCGCATCGCCTCCTGTCAGTTCACCTGCATCCAGCCCGTCCTGAATGACCTGCTGAATGATCGAAAATCTCAAGCTGGCTATTTCAGCAAGAAAGTCGGCGATTCCCGGAATCGTCGGTCCAAAGTGGGTTTGAAACATCAATCGCGGCACTCGAGGGTCAGTCGCACAAAACTCGAACGAACCTCGCAGAATGGCCCGCAGACGAGGGGCACACCCTTTCGTTTCGCTGATGATTTTCCCGAGATTTCGATACGCTTCGTCATGCTTCCAGTGAACCAGCCGTTTGAAGAGATCTTCCTTGCTGGAGCAGTAGTAGTACAGAACCGGACGCGTGACACCTGTCGCTTCGATGATCTCGCGAACGCTGGCGGCTTCGTAGCCTTTCTCTGCGAACAGTGACAGCGCTGCGTCAAGCAACCGTTCTTCAGTATCGTTGGTGGGTGGTCGAACGGCTTCGAGAACGGTCACGACTAGTTCTCCACAGATTTGCGAGGTTGTCGGGTGTCATGTTTCAAGTTGTCGAAAATGACATGGATCAGATCTTCTGTTCGCTCGGATGCCAGCAAGAAGAAGCAGAACAGCATTTCATCCCGGGTACCATCACCCCAGGTGACTCGCTTTGGAGGTGAACTGGGATTTGAAGGGTTGTCGGCAGAGTTGTCGAAAACCGCATGAACATCCAGACGCGTTCCCGCAGGGAGTGTAAACGGGCGTTCGTAGTAGTATTCATCCTGCCAGTTGTAATTCCAGTTTGTGATGTCGATGAGGGTTTTAACCGTTGAATCGGGCAGCGTCGCTGTGGCTTTCATGGACTTCCCGAGAAGATGCATGTGCGGCACAACACCGACCATCACGACGTCTCTGGGCAATGTGTATGACGTCGAGCGGTGATAATCTTTTTCTCCGGCGGCAATATCCATTTCGTAGTTCGCGACCCAGATGCTTCCCACAAGCTTGGCAGGTTCCTTCAACGATTCAGCAACGGGCTTCTTTACGAAATAGAGTCCGATCTCTGATTGATCGCTTTCCGGCTTGCCCGTGGGATGGTAGTGCATCTGCACGACGAGATCTGACCCCTTCTTCAGGTAGCGACCCATCCCGTTTGGAAGTGGTCGCGGTGTATTGCCGACAGACCAGCCACCCAGGGCTCCCGAGGGAAGAAATCCCGGTCCCCCAAAATTGGCGTAGCCTGGTTCGGGCGTCGCCTGATCGAGTTTCCGGGCCACCCCTTTGTCATCCAGAAACAGGACCGAATGGTGCGCGACTCGCTTATTTCCAGGATGAAACTCGATCGCAGCGACGAGTTTGTCTTCGGGGATACGGACCGGAATGACAAAATTCTGCAGAATATCAGGACCGTCGGCAGGGACATTGAATGGCTCAGCCATCTTCACAATCAGATCAGGTTGTCCCAGTCGCCATCCTTCGGCGAATTGTGGTGAAGGGGGAAGATCGGCGTCGTCACCTTTCGCGCGACCGGTCTCGGCCCACTCTTTGAACAGTTTCAGTTCGCGATCCGTCAGCCAGCGCTCGCCAACAAATTTGTCGTGCCCCGGCGAAGGAATCCAGGGTGGCATGATCCGGTCGCTTGTCACCTGCGCAATCTGCCGGGCTCGTTTGGCGGTCTGTTCATAGTCAGCCAGTGTAAACGGAGCGACCTGCCCCTCACGGTGACAGTTCAGACAACGTGATTGAATGATGGGTGCAATATCTCGCGCGTATGTCACCTTGGATTGCGACTCCTTGCCAGGCAATGTTTCAAACAGGCATCCCACCGGTTTCGTTTCGGGGATCTCAATCGGCTTTCCTTGAGTGGCTGCCGTCATGGCGTCGGCGAGAAACCGTTTTTCGGCATTCTGGCGGCGCCGACCAATCGCTTCCCACGCATTATCGATCGCACCTCGATAAACAAGCTTGCCATCGCGATCGATTACAAATGCTTCTGGAATATGAGTCGGCATCAGCACCTGGGCCAGCAACCCCGAGCTGTCGAACAGAATCGGAAACTTCGCCTTGTACTCGCTGAAGTGTTGTGCGGTCGCAGCCCGCTTGACCGTTGGATCGGAAACGACGCCAAAAAAGTCCGTCTTCCTGTCGGCTCCAGCACTACTGGTGTACAAGTCATTCAAAGCTGCGACGTACCCGTTGGAGATTGGGCATTCTGTCGAAACGAAGACGAAGACCCGAACTCGCCGGGCATCATTCTGATCAAGGGCGTGATTCGCCCCTTGGAGATCCGTCAGCGGAAAGGAGATCGCTGGGACGGCACCAGGTTGGATCCGTTCCTTTTCGTCCGCGCGGGTTCCAGTGGAAAGTGCACAGAGCACCAGTCCCCACAGGACAGCCACGTTTCCAACCCGGGTCAGGAATTCCGTCATCGTTGCGTCTCCCCATGTCTCTCGTGCGGCAGTCATGGCTTACGCCAGAGTATACCTACCTAACGGTCGTTAGGTTTCAGGGGCCACAGCCAGATTCCTGAATTCTTCCGGCTTTCGTCGCTTCCCAAGAAAAGCGGCGAATGTATTACCGCATATTCAGCGGATCGACATCGACGACGAATTCGATTTCCGGGTGGTTCGGCATGTTCGGCGCAGCCTGCAGCCAGAGTTTCTGCAGATCGGCAAGGTTTGCAGACGTGAGCTGCAGGTTGTAGCGGAAGTTGGCTTTCAATCGGGTGACCAGGCAGGGTGCTGGACCAAGAATCCGGACCTCCACACCCAGATCTTTCGCGGTTGCTTTCAGGATTTCTCCTGTTTTCTCTGAGTACTCCTGCAGTTCCTGCTCTTTGGGGCCACGCAGGATCACACGAGCCAGATGTGTGAATGGAGGAACTTTCAGCGCCATGCGATGCTGTAGCTCTTCGTTCGCGAAGCCGGTGAAATCGTGTTTTGCGGCTCGTTGAATGGCAGGTTGTTCGGGTGAGGAGGTCTGAACAAGAACTCGCCCCCCCTTCGCACTGCGTCCTGTCCGGCCAGCGACTTGAGCAATCAATTGAAACGTCCGCTCGGCGGATCGCAGGTCCGGCTGGTGCAGCAATGTGTCCGCATCAATCACACCGACCAGTGTCACGTTCGGAAAGTCGAGTCCCTTGGCGATCATCTGGGTTCCAAGCAGAATCTGGACTTCACCATGCCGGAATTTCTCCAGTGCGATATCGTGGCTCCCTCGCTGCTTCATGGTATCGCTGTCCATCCGCAGGCATTTGTATTCGGGGAATCGGGTCCGGACCTCCGCCTCCAGGCGTTCCGTTCCCATCCCCAGCGACAACAACCCCGGCTTGCCACATTTCGGACAAGCTGATGGGGGCTTCGTGCTGAAATCACAACTGTGGCAGAGAGCCACCGCGCGTTCCTTGTGCCAGGTTAGTGTGACATCACAATCGGGGCACTTCACACCTTCGCCACACCCACGACACCAGAACACAGGTGAGAAACCTCGCACATTCAAAAAGAGGATGACTTGTCCCCCCGCCTTGAGGGCCGCCTGCATCGATGTGAACATCGCCCGACCGATCCCGGCTCCTTTACCGATCGCCGGATCATTACGAGTATCCACAACGACCACGGGAGGAAGCGGCAGGCCAGCGACACGTCGGGGCATCGGAATCAGCACATCCTGTTTCCGCAGCACTCGCAGGTACGATTCCAGTGTCGGTGTCGCCGAACCCAGAATCAGCGGGATTTGCTCGAGTTCGGCTCGTTTACGAGCGACTTCCACCGCGTGATAGCGGGGCGTACTGTCCTGCTTGAAACTCGTCTCGTGCTCTTCATCAATGACGATCAGTCCCAGTTGCGGCGTCGGCGCGAAGACGGCACTGCGCGCACCTACGACAACCTGAACTGCCCCGCTGGCGATCTGCTGCCAGTGTCCATGACGCTCCGCATCGGTCAGATGACTATGTAACACGGCGACGGATGGAAACCGGCTGTGAAACCGCCGGATCGTCTGAGGCGTCAGGCTGATTTCCGGGACCAGCACGATCGCCTGTCGTCCATAGCTGACGATTTCTTCGATCGCCTTAATATAGACTTCCGTCTTGCCGCTGCCAGTCACACCATGCAGCAGCAATGTCCGATGCTGACTGGATCGGACCACATTCAAGATTGTTTCCACGGCTCGCCGCTGGTCGGGAATCATCACGATCTCGCGGTGAACTTCCGGAGTCGCCATGGTTGGTGCCGTCAGCAGTCGCTCGCGCAGCGCGATGACCAACCCCTTGTCGCGCAAGCTGTGAATTGGGACAACACCGCAACCTGCCGCCTCAGTCAATTCGTCGATCCGCATTGGTCCCGCAGCACCAATGAGTGCTTCAATGACGGCGCGCTGCTTGGCGGGAAGTTTCAATTCAGCAAGAAGCTGTTCGGCGTTGGCAGCACGTTTCGCGAGATCGGGGCTGAGTGAAAAGAAGGTGACTTCACGGGTTCCCGCTTTGGACTTTACACCCGCGGGGACAATGCTCTCGAGAACCTGCCCCCAGCCGCACAGATAACGACCAGCGATCCAGCGCGTCAGTTCGAGCATTCGTCCGTCGATCAGTGGTTCTCGATCCAGAACACTGGTCAGCGATTTCAACGTCTTTCCGGATGGATATTCCGTCGTCAGCCCGACACAGAATCCGACGGTCGGTTTGTTACCACGCCCGAACGGCGCTTCAATCCGCTGACCGGGACCGATCATGGAACGCAGGTCGATCGGAACCAGGTATTGAAAGACGGTTGTGAGTGGCCGATTGAAGACAACACTGGCAATCAGACAGTCCGCGGCAGCCGCAACTTCCCACGACTGCAGATTGGGTGGAAGTTCTTCCTCAGAAAACAGACTCGTCTGGCGGTCGTTTGACACATTGACTCAACAGGTGGCAGGGAAATTTCACAATCAATTTGAACAATTGATGATAACAGAGACGTGACAGAATCCTCATCATCAGAACGCGTAGAAACGCGGGTGTAATCGGTAATTCCTGAATTCCGCCAGAAACGGGATTTCTCGCGGCACGCAGCACCGCGACTTCGCATGAACCGGAACCGAGATCTGGCATGCGCCAGAATAGTCGTTTCGATCTCACGCGGGTTGAAGTGAATTGGTTTCAAGTCACGCAATCTTCTCGTGGTAGTTGGTAACTGGCTCTAAAAACTTCACCATTGCCAGCATCAGCGCCGGATCGCTTTGATGCCGGACCAGGTTCCATGAAAAGGGACGCTGGCCGTAATGTACGCGAGGTAGACGTGGTCGCTGGCGAGGGTGAGACCCCAGGCACCAAGTTTGTCTTTGGGGGCTCCATACCTCGCCATAAGCTTTGGCTTTGTTCGCTCTGACACATCCACGACCAGCAGTTCGCTGTCTCCGGCCGACATGTATACCAGCTGTCGCTTTTCGTCGTATTCGATCTGGTTCGTATGCCCAGGACTGTTGAACCAGAGGTTTTCCAGTGTGTCTGACTTCCACAGGTTCAGCCAGGCGACGGGCTTGATGTTTCGTGGATCGCGGATGTCCAGTACCTCCATTCCGGCGTAATCCGTAGCGACATAAGCCGTCGTGCCATCAATCACCAGATTGTTGTACGCCTGCTGTTTTTCCTTCATCCCGCGATTCGCGTAACGTCCAATCTCCTGTGGTTTCAGCGGGTTGGCAACGTTGATCACACGCAGACCTCCGGCATCAAATGCGACATAGAGGTGCTGGCCCTTCAGAGCCAGGCCACGGGCGTTCGGGTGCTGGACCTTGTTGGGGTTCTTCCGGGGAAAATTAACCTCGGGAAGAATCTCTGCGACCTTCCGGACATTTTTGGAGTTGCGGACATCAAGAATAAACACGCCGTGTCCCATTCCGCCGAGATAAGCGTAATGATCTTCGACAAGGACGCAGGCTGCGCCCTGGAAGATCTCCGGAGACTTCCAGATGCCGTGAACTTTTGGGGCGCGGGGGTCGGCCACGCTGACGACAGCAAGGCCCGCGGGGGAGCCTTTCACATCGAAGAAGTCACCCAGGGCCAGATAGAGGAGGTTGTCCTGTTGAGTCAGGTGCATGACATCCAGGCCACCCAGTTCATTTGTCCCGATCCTGGCAAGGTTCCTGGGGGCGACATCGGGCCTGGAAATATCGAGTATCCCAAGTCCGCCATTCTTGAGCGCGACGTAAAGGGAGTCACGTCCCTTCTGATCCACAACAATGGCCTGCGGGAAAAGCAGTGGGGTCGCATACTCCCAGGTGACCGTAAGCTTGGCCGGTTCCGCGGTAGCCGGTGCCGTTGGCGAAGTGATGAAAAACATTCCCGCAACGAGGGCGGTGACATATCGGGAGGACCGTTGCGTTGCGGCGGGCGCGGTCACATGTGCGGCTGATGGTGTCGACGGTTGCAATGGCTCCATCTCCATTTCGATTCCCCCTGCACGGCGTTGTCTTCGAAACAGCATGACCGTGATGCTTCCCGATTCCGATCACACTGTCAAGGGGATGATTCGGCCGTCGATCAAGAACAGCGTGCAGCGTGACCGATCAATTTGCAGTTGCCTCCCGGAGAATTCTATTCTGGCCGTCACAGAGAAATGAGGCTTAAAACGCTATCGCATCTGGTCCCTCTGCAATCTTCTTCTCAATGATGAGCGGACGGTATTTTCCGCGCCGATAGGTCTCGGTGTGGCGATAAATCCGCTCTTTCTCGATCTCATCACCCGGTGCATCGGCGGCTAACGGGGTATAGCTGTAGAAGGTGATTGTCGTCTGCTTCACATCCATCCGTCCTTCCGGCACCCACGAATCTGGCTTTGCTTCGAGCCACTTCCAATCAGCAGGATCACTCGTTGGAAATCTAGCCAGTGAATCTTCCGGCAGGTCGGCCCGCGGCTTCCACGGGTCGTCGTCAAAAATCATGTTCATCCCCCAGCGGATGCCATGCCAACCGGTGCCGAACTCTTTCAGTTCACGACGTAACAGCGAGGCTTGAAAGTACGACGCAACCGTGTCATCTCCGACAATCGCTTCCATCGTGTCGTCCAGGGCATCGAACGGCTTTGGCGGTTTGAGGAAATGTGATTCCAGTCGCGGACATTCGTCGGGCTCAGGAAACGCGGAATCGTGGGGAAGTGCCCAGACGAAGCCATTGCTGTTTCCGTCCTGTTTGAAGACATACGCTCGCAGCAGATAGCCCTCGCGTAGTCGCAGTCGTGGAAAGACAGTAAGCAGGTCGGCCGGATCGATCGGGCTTTTCGACCACCCTTCGGGTGTCGTGTTGGGTAAGCGGGAAAGCTGATTCGCATTCCTTCGCCAGCGACGGATCTGTGATTCGGCAAAGCGTTGGACGACCGGTGCGTCGGGTTTGTCGGAAGCTCGCAGCGCCGCGGTGTCGCCGATGGACGCGAGCTTTTCTGGTTCGGCAACAATGTTGAGTTTCGGCAGATTCTTGCGGAGCGTTGCGATGCCCGCCTGCGTGACGCGAGTCTGGCTGACATCGAGTGTCCGCAGTTGCTGACAGGCCGACAATCTGACAAGTCCGGAGAATGGTTGACGTATAGCCCGTATTGGGATCCTGATAGCGGAACTTGAGATCGACCCCCAATGTATCCCTGGGGATCGTAAACAGGCCTGCACGGCGTTCAGGTTGCGATTCTCCCAGGATAACCTGGGCGGCCACACCGCTGGTCTTCTGTGAGTCCGAGGCCGTTGCTTGACCATTATTCGCGCTCGGCTGATCATGACCAGCAGGGCATTCGCAGCGATCCATCAGGAACAGCACGACGATGAGCACGATCGAACTGAGGGGAATGAATTTCATCACCTCTCCTGTTTGAATGAACTGGCTGTGACCTGGGAGATTACGAAGCCGATGGGAACCAGCAGCATGCTCCCCATGAGCACGCCAATGAAGGCAAACAATTGTCCGTATCCGTAGTGGTTCACCTGACCTGCCGGGAGCATCGTGTCCGGGGCGTTGATTGCGAGGATTCCAGTCCCGAAGACTGCGATACCAGACATGATGGCTGCAGCGAGCGACAGCGGCCACGCGCGGGTTCGTGAGTTCCGAATCCCGCTGTTCGATGCTACGAGCCGACGGCCTGATGCCAAGCCGATGCGCCAGCATACGACCATTGCTACCACAATTGTGAGGATGAATAGCCAGATGCTGACCTTGCTCACAACCCGGTAGGCCCACCCTTCCGGAGCCTGCAACGTCAGTGCGATGGCATCCGCAGGAATGACCGTAAAAGTGCCTGTCAGCGTGTCATCGATTCTGGAAAGGGCTGGCGTACTCACGGCTCGCCAGTCGCGCGGCAGGTGAATGGTGACATCCAGTCCGCCGAATGCAGACCAGGATCGAGCGGGGGCCAGGACATAAGCAAATTGACGGTAGACGGTCGGGTTCCCGTACAGGTGCGTCGCGGCTTCCGCTTGATATTGAACCCGCAAAACTTGTTGTCCAGGAGGAATCACGACTATGAACGCATGCGGCACCGGTGGCTGACTTCCGTATGCAAGATAGGATAGTTTCTGATTGTCTTGCAGACTGGGGGTTTCTTTCGGGGCTTGCCACGAAGCGGGAATAGGCGCGTCTGCTGCTGGATGACTTGAGATAGACTCGTCGCCCAGCCAGACATGGAAATTGTTCACGCCTGTTGCACCCGAGACGAACAGCAGGTCGAGAGTTTTCTCGGCCCCATGATTTGTCAGATTGTAAACAACCGTGACTTCCACCTGTTCGCCGTTTGCTAACGGCCTCAAATCGATAGACAGTGTCTCGTGCGTGATTTCGACATCCTGAATGCCGATCGGCTCAGCCACGATCTGCCCGCCCGTGGAAGGTGGACCGACATTTCCCCATGACTGTGGCGAAGCCAGGAGCAAGAACATCGCTCCGGTCAGCAGGATCACTCTCACTTTCCTGCCCTCGTCGCCCGAGCCAGCAGGATTCGGGCGTCGTTCGCGGTTACGGTGCCGTCCCGATCAACATCGCAGATGAGGTCTTCCGGAATCAGCTTTACCGACATTTTGAGAGCATTTTTGGCATCAGCAACAGTAGCCACGCCATCTCCATCTGGATCGCCCGTAGACGTAGTGCCCTCACCTTCGATGACAATCTCTCCGTTTATCGTGTTGACAGTAAGTGGCCGTCCTGTCGAGTCATTAGCGGATGTCACTTTGACTTTGAGAGGAATGACCGCTCCTGCCGCACCTGTGACCCGAAACGTCATGGATGTCAGAGTTCCGCTTCCATTGAGTTCGTCCGTTGTGGCATGTCCGAATCTTACCGTCCCCTTAACATTGTAATTTGCCTCAAACAGGATGACTTCCAGCGGCTCATAGATTGGTCCCTGTTCCGGACGCACCGTCACTTCGGCTCCGCGGGCATCGTAGTCAATCACCACATTCACACTGGCCAGATCCGCCCCGTTCAGCAGTTGGACGGGCACGGTAACACTCTGGCCGGATCGGACTTTTCGGGATTCGACCTTGATGGTCATCTTTCCAGCGTTGGTCGGATCCTGATCCCCTTTTCGGTCTGTTATGGTTTTGCCGGGGTCGCCCGGGGGCTTCGTTGTCACCGTCGTTGTCAAAGGATCATTGCCACCCGTCTTTCGTTCTGGCTCGTCAGGCAAGACTTCGGCGAACACGGCACCGACATCAGGATCACCCCAGAAATATCCCTTGGCTCCAGAGTATGGCGAGTCGTTATTGTCCTGAACGTCTGCGGCGGGAAGTTGTTTGGAGTAAAGCTGCACCTGAAATGCCACAGACGGAGCTTCGGAGAAATAGACGTAATAAATGTAACGCCCGTTACTCTTCGGATCGACAGAAAAATTGCTGCGATATCCCCACCGGCCGGTCTTACTCGCCGTCTTCACAGACTGAGATGTCCGCGAACCATCTTTCCCCTTGATGGGCCGCTTGTCCTGGCTCAGAGGATAATAGCCCGTCAGAAGCATTCGGTGAGTAGGTTCGGCGGGATACACTTCGAGCAACGTGTAACTTGCCCTAGGTTGAACGGCAAACCGAATAATGCCCACGTAAGGAGCTTTGTCCAAGACCCCCAACCGCGGAGCGGTTGTGCGATTCAACGGCTCCGCAGATGTACGGGCATCAATCGGAACATCAACGGCCCCTTCAATGATCGAAGCGGCCTCTACCGCGGAACTGATCCCGATCAACAGCAGAAGGGCTGGCAGAATGCGTGGCAACATCGTTGAACACCTCACGGAACTCGGTTGATCGGAATGAGTCGCAGATTGGTCGTGAGCGTTTGGGCCTGTCACGGTTTCCCTTCCTTTCCGTCGTCAGGAATACGGTCGACAGACGCATAGACCAAGGTTTCAAAGTAGGCGTTGGCCGTCTTGTCGTCGACTTTGGTGCCGTCCTGTAGGACACTCAGCGTGATGACGAAGTTTCCAACATAGAATGAACGCACCCGTCCAGCGGCCCGTTTATCTTTCCAGACCCCGCCAATGACATCGCGCTCAAAGCCTTCGAAAACTCCTGACTGAACGGTTCTTTTCTTGCCGGGTAAACCTTTGATCTCAAGTGCCAGCTTTTCGGCCTCGAGTCGCGCGAGATCCGCGAAGAATTGTTCTGTGGGCTCCTTATCGAGCTTCACGACATTTGCAGCGTAGCGCGCACTTTCAACGGTCGCTGTCCAGCAGGATCCAAAGTATTTCTTATCGCCGAGACTGATACTTGATCGGGAACGAATCACATCTGCCGGAAATTGCACTGAGAGCTGAACGGATCCCTCTTCGGCAATGACGACATATCCCTCGCCGGGCGGGCCAATCACGGATTCGGGTGCGTCAGGCGAAGTTTGCTTCTTTTGTTGCAATTCAGGAGGTTGGGCGGTGAGCAAACACTGACTTGGAATTATCGTGGCAAACAGCAAGTACAGAAACAATTGTCTTCGCCTGTTGCGTTGACCAGTAGAATTGAGATTGTTTGCCATGTCCATCGCCTACAGTAGAAGCAGTGCTCGGCGTGCAAAACCTCATCGGCAGCACGTTAACAGTTAGAAGCAATCCACATGCCAAGGGATCGGTTCAGCACGGTTCACTTTGGACGGGCCAAAGAGAATCCGGGACGAAAGGTGAGACCGGCGAAATTCAGTTCCATGCCGTGTATTCTCCCTGAACAACGCTTCATGGAAAACGGCTAAGAACTGAGCAGTCGGGAGCTGCGGCTTCGGGATCTGAACGCCAAATGCCACTCGATCTTGCCCGGTGATAAATATGGCAGCAGATGGCACTGGGCGAAACCTGCGCAGCCGGATTGAGATTTACCACCGTCCTTCAGCGGCAGCGAACTGATCCATTCGTGTCAGGGTGGCTGGCCGCTTTGGCGGTCGCTTGACACGTTCAATCAACCGTGGCCGCTAACGCGTTCCGGCTGGTTTCCTCGAGAGACACACAGTAGCTCTGAAGTGCGTTCTTCGCACTGTCAGGGTTTGCGTACGACGGACATCTTGTCCGTCGTACGTTTTACGAATGCGAACGGGCGCAGGTCGATCGCCTTATGCTGTCGACGCAACTCAAGTTTGACAAAAGTTTTTGACGTGCGTCGGTGTTCAAATTCTTGTGCTGCACACCCCGCTTGAAACAAGCTTAGATCAATTTCAACGCTTGATGATAGCAGAGACGAGACAGAATCCTCATTATCAGTTCGATTAGTAACGCGGGTGTGATCGGCGATTTCTGAATTCCGTCAGAAACGAGATTTCCCATGGCACGAAGCACAGCGACGCAGTATGAACTGGAACTGAGATTTGGCATGCGCCAGATCCGCAGTATCCAATTTGGATTGGTCATTTTCAGCACGATCTGCAGCATCGGACACACCGTTTCGACCATCTTACTCGTGGTAGCGGCCGTATTCGGCTTTGCTCAGCGGAATCAGGTATCCGTACTGGAAGGAATTTCGGTCTTTTTTGTACTCTTCGCACTTCTGTTCAATCGCCCTGCGATGTACTTTGCCCTCAAAATGTTGACGGCGATCGAGTCGGCGATCATTCAATGCCGCGAACGACAGGATCGTGGCTGGATCGGACGATTTATGGAACTCTTTCCATTGTCGCTGTTCATCCCGCCGGGTGATCTGCTGGCTGTGGTGCTTCTCTTGCTTCGGATTCGTGTTCACACCGATCATCTGAATCGCAGGCAAATTTCGATTTTCAAATGGTGCGAAGTTGGGTTTGGCTTTGGATCTGCCGCCCAATATGCCAGCTTCGCCATCTGGATTGCATCAATGTTGACGGCTCAGCTTGCGAATGCTTCTCTCCTTTATGCCATTGCGATTGGTTGTCAAGTGCTCATGATTGCGGGCATTCTTTCGGTGGCTTGGGCATCGACGACGATGTGCCGCGAACTCCTGGAAGTGATTCGCCAGGCTCACTGGGAGCAGGACCCGGCCGAATTGTTTCTTGCGACGTTGGATGTCGGAGATCCCCCGACAATCGTTGGTCTTGCGGCGGAGTCAAGCAGTACTGAAGTCACGTCGCATTAAGGGATTCAGCAGAATGCAATTGTCAGGCGCAATTGGATTCAAAATTTCAGGAACGATCTTAATCCGTTGGCGGTAAGATAACCGGCGTCGCTGGTGTCTCCGTTGAACAGGGAGGTCCGATGAAGTCTTCTTCGATGAGTCGATTTTTCGTCATCGTGTTTGCTTTATATGGTGCCGGGCTGATTTCGGTCTTGCCTGGTGTCGAAGTACTGGTTGCCGTCGATCATCACAAGCTGTTCGAAGAGGCGCGGCAGCTGCATCGTGACGGGGATGATCGAGCCGCATTTCTGAAGTTTATGCAACTAAAGGGTGGTGAAGCTGCCGCGATCGCGGTTGCTCGATCAGGTGGCAAGGCCAAGGACTTCCTGGACCTGTTACGCGAAAACTCGCCATCACTTCTGGCAGCGCGGGTCAAACTGGTTGAAGGGGAGCTTTTACTTGCGCTCAAGGACAAAGCGGGTGCACTCAAGTGCTATCGCTACGCTGCGGCACTCATCGAAACTCAGAAAGGCGAACCGCGTCCAGGCATGCTGCCACGCGAAATCTACTTCGTTGAAGCGTCTGAGCCTAATCGTCCGGAAGGGCTCTTTTCGTCGGAACTCAATCGATTGATTCCGCCGTTCATGGTGGGACCGGGAAGTCATCGTGATAACCGATTAATCCGTCGCTTCATCGCACTCGAAGCCTGGGAGGATGCGGAACGCGAGTTTGCACGCGCCTGGGAGTTGCACCGCGAGGCAGCCCAGCCATACGTCATGTCGGTGCAGGTGTGGGACGTTGCCAATGACACCGCCAGGGATCGTCCCGTCGATGCGCTGCATGCTGAAAATGTGAATCCTTTATTTCGGGAACCAAGGATTGAGAAGCGGCTGTTTCGACCGGCAGGTTTCAACGGCCAGGGATTGCAATTTGTATTGGACTACGCGTACTTTCTGCAGCGACACAAGAGTCGTGACGCTGCTCGCAATCTCTTGTTTGAACCATTGCTCGCAATCGACATGGACCGCAATCCCAATGCCCATCAGACAGGCGATCCGATTGCATTCGACAAGCCTTTACCAGCACCCGAACGGCAAACGCGCAGTCAGGTGGGCTGGGGATTCGATCGTTCTTCGGGAGTTTCTCGCAAGGAGTTTTTGCGGCTTGTTTACGGCGATTTTCATACACACCGCGAAGTCGAATTGCTCTTTCAGCGACTGAACGATCGGATCGCCGCGAAAGACAATCGGGCGCGACGCACCTTAGCCCGCATCCTGGGTCACCATGGGGAGACCGACAAATCCCTGCAACTGGAACTGGATTACATCAAAGCGGGAAAGTTTGAACCGCTGACAGCAGCGTACCGTATGGGGTTGGTATTCGATGACGCTCGAAATGTCGTTGAAGCGACGACCGCTTTTGAGAAAGTACGCGAATTGCCGATCCCCAAGGATGCCACAGCGAATGTCCCCGATGTCGAAGAAGTGACATCGGACAGTGGTCGCTTCGCTCAATCATTGATCATCGGCTATTGGGGGCGGGGCGAGGCGACCAATCAATTGAAGTCGATAGCGACTCAGCATCTTTTGAGACTCTATGCTTCTCAAGGGCTGACTGAAAAGGTGTTGGACCTCAAGCTGGAACTTGCTGAATCCAATGCGAACACGTTTTCGAACGTCGATGTGCTCGAACAACTTGTTCAGCAATTCCGGGCCGCGAAACAAGAAGATCGCATCAAGCAATGGCTTCAAAAGCACCTGCAAGAAGCGAAATCTCCTGAAGCGACGGCGAACCTTTGCTGGGTTATCGGGGATCGCGAGCGAGCAATTGAACTGGCAGCATCGTCGAGTCAACAGGCATTTGTGTCTTCGTGGAAAGAGCGGCTTCGTGCAGCCGGTCCAGACCCGTTCAAGCAGTTCTTAACTCTCGTTGTGAAGTCCAATCCGAAGGATGCCGTTTCACGTCTGGAACTTCTGGACTTGAACGGCCTGATGGATGGTCCGGAAATGATGGAGTGCTTTGAGCTGTTGCTGGCGAGTGATGCGCAATCTGCATTTGCACGGGGAAAGGGCCAGCGGAATCAGACACGGTTTTCGGGTTATCCAGAGCTGGCATATCGTTTGATGCGACTCTACCAACGACACGGCAAGATCGATGCGCTGTCGAAGCTCGGATTGCGAATCGCGCGAGGTGAAAAGCCGTTTGACGCCCAGACCCAGCGTTGGAATTCACGAGGTCTCAATGAACGTGAGTCGGAAGATTGGGGAAATGCCTGTCTGGCATTGGCGATTCAATACGCGGACGATCCGGCCGGACAGCAGCAACTGGCCGACGCCTTGAGGGATTCGCACTGGTCAGCAGCTCGCAATCAGCTCGCACGACGAATGGCCGGTCCCTGGAAACCGCTGGCTCCTGTCCAGCCGATTCCGTGGGCCAACGCTCCGGCGGGTGTCACATTGCTGGTGTCGCATCACAACGTTCTCAGTCTCGCTCATGACGCGAAATTCGTTTACGCGGGATTCCCGTGGGGAATCGCTGTCTATACACACAGCGGTCGCATCGTGACTCAGATCGCCCTGGAAGAAGCGGCACGTACGCTGGCTGTGATGCCAGGCCGTGTTTGGGTTGGTACGCCGAAGGGACTGTTTCACGTCACAACCGAGACCTGGAAGGTCGCTTATCAGTCACTTGATGGTGACAACGATCAACATCAGTCAGAACTATCATCCCGCACCAGCGGCGTCAATACATTAACCATTGATGGTGATCTGTTGTGGATCGGGCTGAACCGCAACATTCAAGTGCTGAATACAAAGACGCTGGAACTCCGCGCGTTCTCGATCGACGAACTCAACTTCCGTTATGGCGGTGACGTGCAGAAGATCGACGTTGACGGAAACTATGTCTGGGCTGATTCCTCGCAGGGAATTCGCCGCTGGGATCGAGCGACGGATGAATGGGCGAGCGTCGAGTCTGTCGGTCCACGTGATCCCATCCACCTGATCGCCATCATCGATGGAACGCTCTACGGTGACGCCTATGTCGATGATCAGTTGCGCCATCGGCTCTGTACGATCGATCGTGACTCACTGGTAGCCACGCCCATTCCTCTTGTTGCCAAGCCAGATCGACAGATGATCAATCACTCGATTCTGTACGCTGGCAAGTCACAGGCCATTCACAACCAGACTTCCCAACCTGCATGGGCAGGGAAACTGATCTTTCAAACCGAATTGCAACATTACTATCTCGATAATCAGGCAAACCAACTGCGGCCGTTTCCTGAGTCAACTTTGGAGAAAATCTTCGCATCCGTACGACAGCGCGAAGAGAAGAGAACTCCGGCGGGATCTCGCCACAATGCAATTCTGAGAATACTCGATCTTCGCAAGGAAGTTTTCGCAAACATTGGTGTCTCGTTCACGAAAGAAGGGGAGTCGATCACACTTCCCGACGGGACTCTTGTTGTCGGACGACGCCTGGGAAGGACTCGCTACGAGTATCCAACTGAGGATCGTCCGAACTGGTCCGAATCGCTCCACGATTTCGAGGATTCGGATGGGGGATTGTACTTTGTCACGACCAAGGAGAACGGACCGGTTGAAACGCGAACGATTGTCATCGGCGAATCGCCGCTGCGGGCAGACCGTTGTTTTGGTGTCGTCCAGGGAGACAACCACGAATGGGTCTGCACGGAACGTGGTCTTGTCGTACTTGACCGCAAAGGGCAGGTCGCTGATCGGTTCACGCGGTCAGACGGACTGTGTGCCAATCGGGTTGTCGGGGGGGCAATCCTTGACGGCGTTTACTATTTCGCGACGGCCTGGGACGACTCCAACGGCGGACTGGCAGTGCTTGAGCCAAAGACATCGACGTTCACATCACTCCACGATACCGACGGTATGAGTACCGACAAGCTGCGTTCCGTCGCAGTGAAGGATGGCCGCCTGAAGTTGACGTTTGCTCTTGAATACCTGCGGTATACTACCAGCGACTCGTTACGATGGCGGCTGCATCCTCCGGCGACATACGATCCCAAGACCAGTTTGTTTGAATCTGGTGGTGTTCCGAAACTGATGAATGACAGAGGACTTGCGGGAATCGATCCGTTTGGTCCAGTGACGGACGAACCCGATCCTGTTCCTGAGAGATTACCCAACGGCGCGGTACGAATGCCTGTGAATCGCTTCAAGGCGATGCCGTATCTGGGAGGCCATATTATTCAGCGCCAGCTTGCTCGTGGTAGTTTCTTTGTTTGCGGAACGCGCGGTGTCGCGATCATTCACGATCACGCTGCCGTTGATGCTCCCCTCCCGGCGATTCCTGTCGCACAACTTGGGGCAAAGCTTGCTGACTCGGTGTCTTCGCGACAGTTAGCCGATGCGAGGGAGCGCACGGTCACGGTCAAGAACGAGATGCAACTGGCCGAAGCATTGCAGGACCCCAATCCGGTTTACGCGGCGAAGGTGTTGGCGGCTTGGTATCTGCAGCATCCGGGGTTGAAAGAAGAGGACTTGCCCCTGATCGCAAATGCAATAACGAGCCGCAATCGTCGTCTGCGTTCCACAGCCCTGGCGGTATTGCTCCGCCAGAGAAAAATGAATGACCAGTTGATTCCCCTTTTGAAAGAACAATTGAACAATCCGCATCGCAGTCTTCGTTCGGCAGCCATGTTGCAACTCGCCAGGCAAGGTGTCGTTTCCGACGTAGCAGGTTTGCAGGACTACTTCCGCAGGGAAGAGACATGCACAATCCCCTACGGTGCTGATTCCGCGATCACGCTCGAAACCAGTTTTAACGCGATGCATGTCGCGCTGGCTCCGCATGCCGCGAAAGATGTTTTTGAAGTCCTGCTAAAAAATCCGCCGCGGCTTGGAAACGGGGACAACAAGACCACTGTATTTCCTCAATTGGGGAAATCTTTGGCTCGAAATCCCGAATCCCTGCCAATTCTCCTGAAGGTCCGTGGGGAAACCGGCCAACACGACGCGCGTGTCGAATTCGTGAACGACGTCCTTCGATTTGCGGGTAAGGAATTGCTTCCCGCGTTACACCTCGCCCTGCAAAGTGAGGATCGAGTGGTTCGATCGAATGCAGCCCGAGGATGCGGGACGCTGCACGACCAATCGTCAATCGATCCATTGCTGAAGTCGCTCGATCTCGAAAGTGGCCTGTCGCGGGCTTCAATCGTCTGGGCTCTGGGCGAGCTCAAGGCAAAGTCTGCGATTCCTGTGCTGGCGAAGCTTTACGTTGATGCTCGCAATGACGAAAAGCGATATGGATCGGGGGCACGCGGTGGCTTTCGAGCCAGTCAAAGTGCCGCCGTTATGGACGCGCAATACGACACGCTCAGCAGTGTGGATGCTATCGGCGACGATTGGAACGAACTCAAAAGAACCTCGTTTGCGGCAGCGGTCGATCCACGGAATCAGGAGGTCCTTCTTGAGCCGCGTCATATCCTGGAGGCAATCTCGAAAATCGGGAGTGCGGAATCTCAGGGCTTCTATCGTACACTGGCAGCCGAGTCAGGTCCGCAGTTTCGGGAAGAAGCGGCTGTTCAACTCGGATCAGCCGATGTGAAAAATCGACTGCCAAACATCGACGTTCTGAAGAGTCTGCTGACTGACAATTCTCCTCAAGTCAGTATCGCCGCCGCGACCAGCCTGGTGATCCTGGGCAACAATGAGGGGCAGCAACTGATCCTCGACAACCTGAAGTCGATCAATTGGGCATACGCCTTAAAACATCTGGAGCGAGTCGGTCGTGGGCAATGTCGTTTTGCCCGGGCGGAAATCGAGGCGATCGCCAGGGACGCATCAAAGTCAGCAGAGATCCAGGCCAAGGCCGACGCAATGCTGATGGATCAAGCTCAATGAATCGGCAACTGGGACGAGCCCCAAGTCTACTGCCCCGTCGGGGCTTGGTTTAACTGTTGATGATGATGGTTGTCCGACGGAAACGACCAAGCAACTTCGCACCAAGACCAAGAAAGATCGAAACGCAGAGAACGCCGAGTTCGCAGAGGGAAGACTGGAGAATGCGATCACCACTCTCCTGACCTCTGCGTCCTCCGCGCTCTCTGCGTTTCAAAATCAAATCGGTTGAAACACAGTGGAGCCACGTAGTCTTGTCGGGGCACTACGCGACAATATTCTTCAGCAGCCGAGGGTCTTCGTGAACGGGCGACAGTTCACCGCGGCGTTCCATTTCACTCGCTGAATCACGAATGTCATCGAGACCGCCGCGTATCATCCGCAAAACGTTCAGTGCTGCTGGTAGGTCGAGTTTCGGCCCCATCCCGATGCAGTTCAAAACAAACAAATAGAGCTTCTGCATGTTCTCTGGAATCTGCCCGTACCTCAGATCGATTCCTTCGTAGAGAGCCAGGACGATCTGCTGCGACCGCAGCAGCAACGATTGAGCTTGCAGCGGGTCATTCTGCTCGAGCAGGAGTTGAGCCCGCTCGACACGCGAAATCGTTCCGTCGAATGCGGCCAGCAACATTTCGATGCGAGTCCAGTTCGTCACCGGTTGCGAATAAAGTCCAAATCGTTTCATTGAGGGAAATCTCCGAGGGGACATCAGTAGAAAATAAATCGAATATTCATCAGCCGGTTTTTGACAGGCCAGTTGAGGTTGAGACGCTCGATCCAAACGCAGAATTCAGCATGTTGGCACGACTTTGCAAATTCGCCATGACGGATTCCAGCGAAGAGAACTGCCGAAGTAATGCTGCCTGCTGCAGATTCATCGCGGTAGTTTGGTTGTTGACATCTGTCTGAGCGTTTTCAATTTGTTTCGTGAACTGGTTCGCAATCGAAGTAATCTGGCCATTGACCGGATCCAGCATGCTCTTCAACATGGTATTGAGGGACGAAGCCAGCCCTCGCGTGACAGTCAGTGTGGAGTCGGTGCCACCAATTCCGATCTGAGATGGCGTCAGTGTGGAAACAATCGTCAGCCCCTCCGTGTTGGAATTCCCCGTGTCGCCCGTCAAAATCTGGCCCGTCCCGGTTGCCGTTTCTGTCTGTCCGTTGACGACGAATGAGCCCGCCACGTCAACACCCGTCGAGGTCTCGGTTCCATCGAATCCGAGTGACACCAGCGAAATTCCTGAATCGATGCTGACGGTCGATGCAGTTCCATATCGACCCGATGTCAGAACCAGCTTGCCGCTATCAAGCTTCACGCTGATCGTGCTGCCGTTCGGCTGAATTGCACCGTTCACTGCATTTTGGAGCTCGTTGGCCAAAGCCTGAGCGGTGTAGGTTCCGGCCGCGAGCGAAACCGTGCCACTTGTCTTGCCATCGACGGTCAGAACCAGCGTGTTGTTCGAACTATCGATCACGGTGCTTGATGCGATCGTATTCGTCGCAGTGATTGAAGCCTGGGTCGCAGCCTGAGTGATATGGACTGTATATGGGGTCGATGTGGCTTTGGTGTTGGCGGTCCCTGTTGCAAACTGGATGTTGGCGGAACTGGAGACTCCCTGGAGTCCAAACAGTGACTTGAGATCATCGAATTTGACTCCCGCGACACTGCCGTTCAGGACACTTCTCAACTGCGCGGTGTCGATTTTCAATTGGCCGTTCGAATCCGGCGAGATCCCCAGTGCCCCCAGTCGATTCATCTGTGAAGGGAGGTCCGGTGAAATTGCGAGCAGAGTCTGTTCAACCTGGCTGCGCAATCCACGAACCGAGGTCACCCCGTTCAATGGACCTGCGGTCCCAGCCGCAGTCCCCGATCCGGGGGTGTACTTGGTTTGCGTATCGATGTACGAGGCAAAGTTGTTGTAGTCCGAGACAAAATTCGTGATGTTCGTGATCGCGCCGTCGACATCGTTCGAGACATTCAATTGCACCGTCTTGGTCGGATCGGCGGCTTGCAACTTGATGGAGACGCCGGGAATCAGGCTGGTGATGGTATTTGTGGAGTTACGGACGACGAAAGCGCCGCTTCCAGAACCAATCTGAACTTGAGCATCCGAGGCTGCCTGAATGGACGGGGTGTAAACGTTCAGCGAGAATTTGTCCGCCGCCACGAGCGAACCCGCATCGAATTGAACTTTAACCCCATCGACAACATCGAGTGGTGTACCAACATCGCCGTGATTGACAGTAATAGTCCCGGTTCGTGTGCCGCTGCTGTTCGCGTACGTTAATTGAATCCCATCGTCCGTTCCGACGGTTCCGGCATTGGTTACCGAGAACGTGAACGTGTCATTGCTGGTCCCTGTATAAGTTCCCGATGACGTGACGGTCGATGTTCCCGAGAACCCTGCATCTGTCACTGCGGGTCCAATTTCGGTCGTCGCGAAGTTTGGCAATACGTCCCCACCGCTGCTCGCACCCAAGCCATTGGTAATCTGAATGGTATTCGCTGTCCCCGTATTTTCTGAGGTCAGAATCAGACGGTACGGCTGAGTGCGAGTATCGGTTGCACCAGTATTGACGACAGTCGCGGTCACACCGACGCCAGCGTTATTGATGGCAGCAGCGAGTCCACTGAGAGTGTTGTTTGTCGAGTCAATCGTCAGGGTGGCAGATTTGGTGCCGGCCTGGATCTGGAACGTCCCCTGCGTGATATTACTGTTGGGGTCAGTGAACCCCTGGGACGCAATTTGATCGGACTGGGCGATGGCCAGTACTTTAAGCGTAGTCACGCCTGACTTGGCTCCGCTCCCTACGGCGGCGGTTACCAGATCGGGATTGCTTGAGGATACAGTCTTATTGTCGAAGACACTTCCCTGCGACTGTGCGAGATCGTTGGATGTATTCATCAACGTCTGCAGGCGGGAACTGATCCCCTGGAAAGCCGTTTGTTGAGTCGTCTCTTTCTGAACGGTCTGGTTGAGCAACCCGATTCGCTGCTGATTGAACCTTAAAAGGTTCTGAATCAGTGCGGTCGTGTTCAGACCGGAAGCGAGACCACCGAAGCTGATGTTGGATGACATGGAGACGACCCAATGGAGGGGGCGATTGTCCGCGTCGAAACGAAACGCAAGGGGAGCGCTGCATTCGCAGGCTCCCCCCAGGTTTTGCTCAATCCATTACGATCACTCAGAATTACTGACCACGCAGCAAGCTCAGAATAGACTGGTTGCTCTGGTTCGCCATACCGAGGACCGTCGAAGCGGCCTGCTGACGGATGTTCTCGCTGGTGTAGTTGGCGATTTCCGTCTGGTAGTTGGTATCGGTCACAATCGACTTGGCCTGTTGCAGGTTTGTCAATTGGGCCTGATTGTTATTCTGAGTTGCGGTCAATGTACCGGACATGAAGGCTCCGAGACCACCGCGGGCTGAAGCGACAGTGCTGATCGCAGCGTCGATAGCGGTCAGCGCGGCTGTCGCACCGGCAGCGGTTGTGATGTCGATAGCGTTCACAGCGAGTGTGGTGGAATCTGCCTTGGCAATCGTCAGCGATGCGGTCTGGCCCGAAAATGCACCCGTCTGGAACTGGCCAGCAGTGAAGGTACCGTCGAGCAGGGCCACTGTACCGAACTTGGTGGTCGTGGCAATGTTATCGATTGAGGACAACAGGGCCGTGGCGTTAGCCTGATTGGCGGCCAGCGATGCCGAGCTTTGGGTCGCGGTGTTTGCTGAGTTTGCGGCCAGGTTACGAACCTGGACCAGCAGATCGTTGATGTTCGACAGCGACGAATCAGCGGTCTGGACCAGAGCATTACCGGTCTGGATGTTCTGAATCGATTGCTGAAGTCCGGAAATTTGTGCATTTTCCAAGGATGACGTCACCAGGCCGGCTGGGTTGTCAGCGGCGCTGTTGATCTGCAGACCGGTTGACAATCGTTGCAACGCGGTGTTCATCCGGGACTGGCTCGACGCCAGATTGTTCTGTGCGACGAGCGAATTCATGTTGGTGTTGACTGATAACATTCGTGTGTTCCTCGCTGATGTTTCTCGAACGGTGACGGTTTTCCAACTCCGGGAGAAGATGCCAACTTGGTGACATCTCGAATTTCCCTGCCCATGCTGAATGAATCGAAGTGGATCAGGATGACTTGCCCGCAACTTGTCAGAAAATTTGAAAAAACGCCATTTTTCCTGAAGATCAAGACCGCTACAGGCAGAAATCTCCCCCGGAAACGTCATCCTCAACGGAATTGGGGACGTCGGAACAACCGCTCGATCTTACCGGCTTCGCTCGCGCTGGATCGCCGTCAGGGACGATGTTACTGAGTCCAGATCACCGACGATGACATACTGGCGGAACAAGTAGTCGGTTGCCGGGATTCCGTTTTGATCATCGCGCAACCTGCAGACACAGTTCCACTTGACGACTTTTTCGTGGCGAAACCGGAAGCGTCCATACCCCGGACCTGTCATACCGCGGGGTGTCGGGTCACGGGCGATAATCCCCATCGCATGTGATCCCGATTCCGTTGCCAGAACGACTGGAAATGGCTGTTCCCCCGGTCCATCGTCGAGCGGCTCCAGGGCCATCGACTCGGGATTGAATTTCCAGAACTTCGAGAACTCAGCAGGCATGTAACCCGTGAGTGCTTCGAACTGCGCGTAGTGGTGCTTCTCTCCAACGGGAAGATTGAAGCTGACATCGTAAGCCAGAACATTGGACAGTTTCCCGACACCAATTCGAACACGCTTTGTCACGAGATGGTCTGACAGAACGGTCGAGTTCTTCGCAGGTTTGCCACCCGAATTTCCTGTTGGCGACAGCCAGAATGCCATCTGACTGGTCGTTTGGAGGTAATTCTCTTTGGCAATCAGGTGCAGCAGCCGACTCGACGATTTCGCACCGGCCCCGTCATCGACAGACCCAGCTTCCGTCGGATTAAAAGTCTCGACCGTAAACGTAGACCCTGCATCAAAGCTCGTTGCCGATTGAAGCTGCCGACCGTGGTCGGTACTGTCGATAAACTCTTTCCCGTTCCAACGGAGAGAATCAATCGCACCTGCCAGCCGTGAGGTGGTTTTGATCACGATCTCAGAACCACCATACGGCGCGCGAATCGTCGCATCACCTGAAACGGCAGCCTCGTCTGCGCATGCTGACTGCAGGACGATTACAAAAAGCAAATACGAAATCGATTCTGGAACACCACAGATTTGTCGGAGGAATTGCATCAATTTGGTCTCGTTTGCAGAGTTTTCACCAGTATGGCTCCGGTATCGCCTCTCCATTCGAGGCTGAACGATGTGTACTCGTTTTCGTTACCTGGCTTACACACAGTCTTGATCGCTCGGACTCCACACGATCGATTCTTAATCGCCTGACAAAAGGGAATTCCGTGTCACCTGAATCTTACTATGCCATCGATACGAACCAGCAACCCTGGGAGGAGCGGTTTAACGAGAAGCTTGGCTGTGCGCTATTTCGGAAGATGTTGTATGTTGACCCGCAGACAGGGGCCGATATCCGCATCGTCCGTTATCCGGCCGGAATCATCAATCCAGCACATACCCACCCCTGCGGGCACGGCATGTATGTCCTGGAAGGTACGCTGGTGACTCACAAGGGGAGCTATGGCCCTGGATTCTTCGTCTGGTTCCCAGAAGGTGAAACTATGGAACATGGCGCCAGTTCCGATGGGGATGTCACCGTACTGTTCATTACAAACAAGAGTTTCCGAATCGATTACGTTTGATCCTCCGGCATGCCAAAAAGGAGCCTGCTCCGCGAATCGCGGGATCAGGGCTCAATCCGCTTTGCAAGTATGGCGATACTTCCGATGTCGCATTGGCGGCCTCTTGTGGAGTTCGCGGATACAGACGCCGGACAGGGTAATTGATCTGTCCTCCGAATCTTTCGGTGCAAGTTTCCGACTGGGTCGGACGGTCTATGAAACCGTCCGACCCCGATCAGGTGGATTCAGCGATGTTTCCTCATTTTGTCTGGTCGATCACCTTCAACATCGTATCCGCGACGAACTTATTTCCAGCGTCATTCAAGTGAACGCGGTCCGACGTCAGGATTCCGCTTTCGGCGTCTTTGGCGTTATGTTCTTTCAAGTGATCCAGAAATGCCTTTCGCAAATCGCACAATGGCAGTTTCAGTTCCTTGGCCAGGTTACGGCTGATGTCAGAGTATTGGTCGAGGCGTTGATCGAGCTTGTTGCCGCCATCTTTCTTTTCACCAATCACGGTGGGGGTACAGATGACAACTTTCGCTCCCGCTTCCGTACAGCGGCCGATGACATCCTTTAAGCCCGCCGCGAATGCTTCGGGCAGTGTTCCTCGTGCGGGGTCGTTCTCTCCGTGCCAGACATCGTTGATTCCGATGTAAATGACGACGATCGTCGGCTTACGGGACAGAACGTCTTTTTCCAGTCTTCGCTGCAAGTCCGGGACTTTGTTCCCGCTGATACCGGCCCCGATGACTTCGATTCCCAGGTCGGCCTTTTCAGTCAACGTCTTACGGATCAGACGGACATAACCTTTGTCGTTGCTGTCACCACCTTGAGTAATGGAATCGCCCAGGAAGACAATACGATCCCCTTTCTTCAAGGTGATTCCGGAATCGTCCGCCAGGCCACTGCCAACCATCAGACCCAATACCGCAGACGCCATCAGACATGAAAACAGAGCGCGAGACATCGAGGACTCCCATCTTGAATTGTAGAGACAAAAATGCTTCCGCTGGAATCTTACCGATTGAAATTGAGGGGGTCGAAGGATCAGTGAAAAAAAGGGCCATCGGCATGCAGAGCAATCGAGGCAAAGCGGGTGAACGCTGCCCGAATTATAAGAAATCAGCAACAACCCGGTCGGCGACGAATCGGCCTTCGCGGGTCAGGCGGATTCCAGTCTCGGTGGATTCCAGCCAGCCCCGTGCCACATTGTCTGCGATCGCACTTTGGGCGAATGTATTCAATTCCTGACCGGTGCGACGAAAGTAGTCGGTCCTGTCGATTCCATCACATCGCCGCAGCCCCAGAAACAGCAACTCCCGGGCGCGATGAATGGGTTCCAGCTCTTCGGCGTCCGTAACGGGTGATTCCCCCCGTTCGATGCGAGCCAGCCACCCCAGCACGCTACGAATGTTTGTTTCGCGCCGTCCATTCAGATATCGAGCGGCGCCGGGACCGAAGGCCCAGTATTCATCACCTGCCCAATAGACTTCGTTGTGGCGGCAGCGAAAGCCAGGCTTGGCAAAGTTCGAGATCTCGTACTGTTCGAAACCTGCCTGCTCAAGCTCTTCAATTGCCAGCGCATACTGGTCGCGTTCGAGTCCTTCATCGATCGGAACCAGTTCTCCGCGATCACGCCGCGTACCGAACGCGGTTCCCGTTTCCCAGGTTAGTCCATAGGTCGAGATATGCTGTGGCCCCTGATCGATCGCCTGGCGTAATGTCTGTTTCCAATCCTCAAGACTCTGCCCAGGCACGCCAAAAATCAGGTCCAGTGAGATATTCGTACACCGCTGTCGCAGTCGGTGAATCACATGATCGATATCGGCGGTCGAGTGGTCTCGTTCAAGGAGAATCAGGGCATCGGGCGAGAATGACTGAACCCCCAGGCTGATTCGGTTGACGCCCGAGTCTGCGAGCAGCGCGATTTTCTCATCGGTCAAATCCAGCGGGTTTGCTTCAACACTGACTTCAGCATCAGGCACCAGATGAAATCGCGTCCTCACGATCTGAAACATTTCACGTAAATGATCGCACGAGGGATGCGTCGGCGTACCGCCACCGAAGAACAACGTGTCGAGTTCTATCGGAGATTCTATTTGCGGGCAGGCAGATTCGATCTCGCGACACAGCGCGCGTAAATAGTCTCCGATCAGATCATCGCGACCTGCGATCAATGTGAAGTCGCAGTATCCGCAGCGATGGGCACAAAACGGAACGTGAATATACGCGGATCGCGCCATTGTCGGGTTGCTTTGCAATTCAGACTTTCAGCCCAACAGCAGGGGACGATCACCCTCAAACGCAAAATCGCCGTGACGAAGACCGAAAACTAGTGCGGGTCGCACTTCCGTGTCGCGTCGAAACATGGGTTAGACTCTGCAATTTGATGCCCGCGGGATGCCACACTTAAAAGGGATGCGCTCTATCCCTTTGGCTGGTTTCGCTTTCGATACAGTTCCCGAAAGCTCTCTTTCGGCATTGGTGGCAGTTCCCGCTGTTTTCCCCAAGGATTCAGGCCGTTGTAGACCAGAAAACGTGGTAACTTCGGGACCAGCCAGCGACCGACTTTGCCTGCGGTTGTAAAGAGCCAGGTGCTCCCCAGCAGCAGTCGAGCGAACTTCATGCTGAGTCGCTTCTTCCAAGGCAACAGGCCACGGACCGCAATCTCTTTACGCCAGGTCAGCAATTGAGTGTGCAGGTCAATTTTCACCGGGCAGACATCGCTGCACGATCCACACAAACTGCAGGCAAATGGCAGACTCTTGTGAGTCTTCGCGTCTCGTGATGGGGCGAGGATCGAACCGATCGGGCCAGGAACGGTCGTCTCATAGCTGTGACCACCACTCCGGCGATAGACCGGGCAGGTATTCATGCAGGCACCGCAACGGATGCAGTTCAACGACCGCCGGAAGTCCGGCGACCCGA
>JBAWWJ010000065.1:0-33207 GCA_037146815.1 Planctomycetota bacterium | reverse complement strand
CAAGGATCGGCAGAATTGAGAAGCAGCAGCGAAGCCGATCCACGATATTAAAACAACTTTCGCGGCAGGGTCACGAAGGAATTTCACAGAGTCAGACAAAAACAGTAAAGATGCTGACTGCGGCACACCACCCGTTCGTCATTCGCACAACAGACCTCGGCCGCGCCACCTTAAATCTCTGTCGACGCGACTCGCATTGGAGATCATGCGAATCTCGCGATTGAAAAAAGTGAACGTACGAGGGATGCTCCATCCTGGATCTGGTCTGGCAGACCGTCAGAGATGGAATCAATTTTCTGCTTCAGGGAAAGAGCGACATGCGATTGTTTGAAGGGACACCGTGGGATCGGCCAGCGATCTGCGAAAAGTGCGGCGCTCTGGAAGCCGAATGCAAATGTCCGGTGGAACTCCCTCCCAAACAGCTTGTACCGGCTGGCAAACAAACGGCCAAGTTGTCGGTTGAACGACGGAAAAAGGGAAAAGTTGTCACCGTGATCCGGGGACTGTCGGACGAAGCGAATGATCTTCCCGGACTGCTGGTCAAACTGAAGAATGCCTGCGGCGCAGGTGGGGCTCATGCACCGAATGAATTGGAGATCCAGGGAAATCACGTCGAACGGTTGAAGACGTTTCTCAGTGACCTGGGATACAAAGTCAGCGGCGGTTGATGCCTGCTTAACTGCATCGTTTGTGCAGCAGATGCGGTACTTCGTTAGACGAGTCGCTTGTCCGTTGTAATTCCGCCGGGGCAAGTCCGGCGGAAATTTCTTCTGTTGGGCTCGGCACGACCAGGCGTATTGAAATCGGTGTTGATCGAAGTCCCAGCGGATGTCACACTCTCTGTGACGGGATTCCGAAGGTGAGAGGAAATTCAATGCCACGGTCGACTCGAAGACAACAGCATCAGCAGTGCGACGGATTCAGTCGCCGTGAGGTGCTGCGCGTCGGAGGACTGGGTGCGTTCGGACTGACTCTGCCTCACCTATTGCAGTCACGCCAGGCTGTGGCTGCGGAGAATGCCAAAAGCACTCGACGAGCCAAGTCGTGCATCGTTCTGTTTTTGATGGGGGGACCGCCGCAGCATTCGACCTGGGATCCCAAGCCAGCGGCTCCCAAGGAAGTCCGCGGCGATTTCGGGCCGATCAGTACATCAGTGCCTGGGACTCAGTTCTGCGAGTTGTTTCCGCAATCGGCGCTATTGGCTGATCGGATGGCCGTCTTGCGAGGGATGTCCAGCAACGATAACGCTCATTCGTCCAGCGGCTACTACATGCTGACCGGTCAACCACATGCCCCGACGAATTTCGAAAACGCCAATCCCGGATTTCCGAACGACTCACCCAATATTGGTTCGATTGTCCGAAAGCTGGTGCCGGAACGGGGAAGTTTGCCCGCTTCCATTCGATTGCCGCACCGGATCTTCAATACCGATGGCAGTGTCTGGCCCGGCCAGGACGCGGGCTTTCTGGGACGATCTGTCGAACCGTGGCTGTTGAACTGTAAGCCAGCAGACGAGACATTCCGCATTGAAGAACTCGCACTGACTGCGGACATCACGGACCAGCGTCTGGCAGGAAGAAGATCACTGCTGCAGCACGTGAACGGCCGAGTCGATCGGGCAGAAGGATTGTCACGAGGAGGCTATGGCCGTCTGACCGAACAAGCCTTCGACATGTTGAACTCGACCGACTCACGCCAGGCGTTCCAACTGGATCGTGAATCCCCGCAGATGCGTGATCGCTATGGGCGAACGCAGTTTGGACAAAGCGTACTGCTCGGTCGGCGTCTGGTCGAAGCAGGCGTGTCACTGGTGCAGGTCAACTGGTACCGCAGTCCCGATGAACCGTCCGATGCTCCCTGCTGGGACCGTCACGCGCGGGAATCACTACGACTCAAGACGGTTCTGGCACCACCGGCCGATCAGGCCCTGGCCGCACTGATCGGGGATCTCGAAGAACGTGGGATGCTGGACGATACACTGGTTGTCTGCATGGCCGAATTTGGCCGGACACCGCGATTCAACGGAGCCGCAGGTCGCGACCACTGGGGCCATGTCTACTCGGTCGTTCTGGCGGGGGGTGGCATTCGTGGCGGCGCGGTTCATGGTTCGTCGGATGCAATCGGAGCCTATCCGGCGTCGGGTCGAGTGCAGCCGCAGGACCTGACAGCGACGATCTTCCACTGCCTGGGACTCGATCCACACTCCGAAATCCAGGATACTCTCGGTCGTCCGATTCCGATCAGCCGTGGTGACATCATTCAACAGATTCTGGCGTAGGCATGAACACGATCGTTCTTGCGACCCTGAATGCCCGTTACCACCATTGTGCATTTGGACTGCGTTATCTGCTGGCCAATATGGGGGATCTGCAACCGCAGACCCGGTTACTTGAATTCACGATCAACCAGCCGACGCTCGACATCCTCGGACAGATTCTGCATCACAAACCGCAGATTGTTGGCTTGGGTGTTTATATCTGGAATGTCGATGAGACCACGCGACTGGTTGCCGATCTGAAGCGAGTCGCTCCCGAGATCATCGTTGTTCTGGGGGGGCCTGAAGTCAGTTACGAAACGGAACAGCAACAGATCGTCCAGTTGTCTGACTATGTCATCACGGGGGAAGCGGATCTCGCCTTTCCGGAATTGTGCCGAAAACTGCTCGGCACGTCCGACATGCAGACGACTGCCAGCTTGCAGACACTCCCTGCATCGAAGGTGATTCATGCAGCCGTTTCAGATCTGAATCAACTGCAACTGCCGTACGAATTATATTCCGACGAAGACATCGCACATCGCGTGATCTACGTCGAAGCATCGCGGGGTTGTCCGTTTACGTGCGAGTTCTGTCTGTCGGCATTGGAGATTCCCGTCCGCCAGTTTCAACTCGACGCATTCCTGGCCGCGATGGATCGGTTGCTGGCGCGCGGGACGCGTCACTTCAAGTTTGTCGATCGAACATTCAACCTGAACCTGCGAATCAGCCGCGCCATTCTGGAGTTCTTTCTGGAGCGGTATCAGCCAGGAATATTCCTGCACTTTGAACTGATTCCAGATCGTTTACCGGAAGCACTGCAGGATGTCATTGTTCGTTTCCCGCCAGGTTCGATGCAGTTCGAAGTTGGCATCCAGACTTTTAACGATGATGTTTCCAATCTGATCAGCCGTCGCCAGGACAACGAGCTCGTCGAACAGAACTTGAACTGGCTCCATTCGGAAGCGACCGTCCATGTCCATGCCGACCTGATCGTCGGTCTGCCCGGTGAATCACTTGAAAGCTTTTCACAGGGGTTTGATCGCCTGGTGAGACTCGCTCCGCATGAGATTCAGGTTGGCATCCTGAAACGACTGCGCGGGACACCGATCATTCGCCACGATGACGACTGGCAGATGGTCTACAGCCCGCATCCTCCGTATGAAATCCTGTCAACAAAGCTGATGAGCTTTGAAACGATTCAGGAACTGCGTCGATTCGCCAAGTACTGGGATTCGATCGCCAACAGTGGCAACTTTGTGGAAACGACGCCGACGCTCTGGGAGAGCAGACGTGGTGGGTCGGGTTCACCATTCGTCGAGTTTCGTCGCCTGGCAAACTGGCTGTTTGACCGTGAAGGGCAATCGCACGGCATTTCGCTCAGTCGGCTGTTTGAGTCGGTGTTTGAATACCTGACTATGCATCGCCAGTTTGATCCGACCGAGGTGGCAGCGACGCTGTGGCGCGACTATCAACGTGGCGGTCGCAGTGACAAGCCTGCCTTCCTGAGGCCATTTCTCACACAAGCCAATGATGGTCCGAGGGCATTGAACCCGTCGTCAGCACCGCGACGCCAAGGGCGTCGTCTGGACGTGACGTAAGCGGAAAAAATGCGGGGCGTCAATTCACGCTGGTAGATCGCGTTTCAAATTGGACCCGAAGGGGAAAAACCAATCATGGTCAACCAGACGTTGATTACAATGCACGCATCAGCCGGAACGCGCTAGCGTCCGGTTTCTACGGACGACGGTTTAACACCCATAAGCCGAAACCGTCTATCATCGCGGGCACGCTGCCTTACCAGTGGCGCTTCGTGACTGCGGGGTGTGCGACCTTCAGGTTCGCCAGAAATTACCAGAGAACGGTACCGCCACCACCAGGCAGCTTCAGCGTTACCATTGATCCTGCGTGAATTCGCGGGACTGATTTACCGAACTTGGATTGCAGCACCAGTCGACCACCGCGTTTGGAATCGAGTTTCAGAGTTCCCACTTCCATTTCGTGTACCTCCACGACAAGTTCGGTTCCGGGAGGAAGCGGGACATTGCTGATGTCGATCACGATCTTCGCGCCGTCATCCTGAGCAGTTTCTCCGAAGCTTTCGGTGAATGTGACCATACCTTTGCCACCTGCATGCCCCCGGTGGGCGGTCAGCGGAACCTTCACCCATTGAACGTACGCCTGGCACGGAAGGGGCAAAACCACCAAACCTACGACAGCAGCAAGGATTACAGAACGGAATTGGTGAATCATGGAGGGCCTCGTTGACGGTGCAGACCATCAGTACCATTACGATAATTTCATTTTTCGGTCGCTGAAGTCTAAACCCTGCATCGCGCGGATGCGAGATGATTGTCAGATTGTTGGCCAGATATTCCAAATTTCACTTGGGAGAGACTGCAAACTTCACTTTTTGAGCGAGAGTGAAATTTCCCCGGCAATTTGTCACGATGGCTGCGTTACAAGTTTGTTCCACCGTCCGGTTCAGGGTCTGCCGACAGAGTGGCCAACAGGTCAATGCGGAGTGGGGCAGCTCGCTGTGCACTCATCGACAGAAGTTTGCAAGGAGGCTTTTCAATGCTGAGCAACGACACGATTCATCGCATGGACTGCATCAAGGCGATGCAGGAAATGGATGAGGGTTCCGTCGACCTCGCATTCGCCGATCCGCCGTTCAACATCGGTTACGATTACGATGTTTACGAAGATAAGAAGGACGCAGGAACCTACCTGGGCTGGTCTCGTCAGTGGATTTCGGGTGTGCATCGCGTTCTGAAGCCGACTGGAACGTTCTGGCTCGCCATCGGCGACGAATACGCCGCCGAATTGAAAGTCCTCAGTCAGGAAATTGGCTTTCACTGCCGTAGCTGGGTCATCTGGTATTACACGTTTGGCGTGAACTGCAAACTGAAATTCAGCCGTTCGCACGTCCATATTTTTCATTTTGTGAAAGACAAGAAGACTTTTACGTTCAACCGGGATGCGATCCGGGTTCCGTCAGCGCGTCAATTGGTTTACGGGGATAAGCGCGGGGCCGCAGAAGGACGTCTTCCTGACGACACCTGGATTCTGCGACCGCAAAATCTACCCGAAGGGTTCAACCCTGACGAGGACGTCTGGTACTTCCCTCGAGTAGCGGGAACATTCAAAGAACGGGAAGGGTTTCACGGCTGCCAGATGCCGGAACAACTTCTCGGGCGGATCATCAAGGTCAGTTCGAATCCCGATGAATTAGTGCTGGACCCGTTCAGTGGCAGTTCCACGACGTTAGCTGTCGCCAAGAAACTCGGACGACATTTCGTGGGGTTTGATATCAGCGACGAGTACATCACGCGAGGTCTGGCACGGCTGAACGGGATCAACGTCGGCGATCCACTGGTGGGTGCTGCCGATCCGAAAACGAGTGCTCCCGCCACCCCGGAAGTTCCTCGGCGATTTCAGCGTGCGAAAATGGAAGCCAAGGGCGACGTCGCAAAAAAGGCGTCCGGAAAGCGTGCGAAGAACGTTGTAGAAAAGACCGGTCTGCTGGCGTTTGATGACGCCACAGAATGACTTCGGTACGACAAAGCTACCGAAGGTCGAACGCATACATTCGCGAAAACCGGCAAATTCGGCATGGATCGAGCCGCTTGGTCATTCTTCAAGTGAATTGCTGATCTCCGACGTCCGCAGGATGACCTAACTTTTCAGACATCTGTCTGAGAAGTGTGGGAGGTGACCTGTGATTACTGTCGAAGAATTGGGAACAATCAATCCGATCATGGTGGAAGACAACACTCCACTTGAGTCCGCGGCGGAAATGTTGAGATGCCATCACATCCATCATTTGCCAGTCGTTGCTGCAAACCGCGCCGTCGGAATGCTTTCAACCCGTGACCTGTTGGGAGTCGTTTCCGAAGGCCCGAATCGCAAAGGAACGTCCGCACGCCCGGCGAAATCCACCAATGCTGGACATTCCCTGAAAGTCGCAGACGTCCGTTCGAGCGGTTTGGTAACCATTCCGTGTGAGACCACGATCTACCGTGCCGCATGGCTGATGATTCAACACAAGATCCGGTCGCTTCCGATGGTGAGAGACAACCATATTGTCGGGATGTTGACCGATACGGATCTGCTGCGGGCCTGCATGGTCGGCCTTCGTCGACCCAATGATCCGACCGAGTACTGGCGACGTTTCCCGGTCGCCGATTACATGAGTACTCCTGTTTGGAAAATCGAACCAACAGATTCCGCGTTGAATGCCTGGATGCAGATGCGGGAACATGACGTGCGCCATTTAGCAGTCGTCCGCAATAATGGCTTGGATCTTGTTATGGGAATTTTGTCCGACGATGACGTTTTGGAAGCGTTGCGCGGTACATCTGCGATGGATGCTTCGGCGCTGTCTCCCACGATCCAGGTCGCTGAGATCATGACTTCGCACGTCATCTCGGTCGGAAAATACGATAAATTGACTCAAGCTGCGGAAAAGATGCTGTCCCACGACATCGCGGCGGTACTCGTCATGGATACCTGCCTGGAAGGGATCATTACGCGAGTCGATCTTCTCAAAGCCATCGTCAAAATGGGCTGAGCAAAAGTCCGGCTTCTGTAAACGGGCTCGCCTGCGATATTCAGGATTCACCGTCGGTCGAACACTCGCCCGACGGAATCCCAGGCCGCATTGAGTCTCAGAAATACTATTGAAACTACTTCGCCACTGAAAACTTATGGACTGTGGTTTGCGTGTAAGTTTCACCCGGCTTCAGCAATGTTGTGGGAAACTCAGGCCGATTCGGTGAATCAGGGAAGTGTTGAGTTTCCAGGCAGAAAGCTCCATGTTTGGGGGCGTTTCCAGTTTTGGGGATCCCTTCCAGGAAGTTGCCCGTGTAGAACTGGATCCCCGGTTCGGTCGTCAGGATCTCCATGACACGACCTGATTTGGGATCGACAATCTTCGCAGCGGGGCGCAATTCACTGTTTTTGCCATCGACAACGTAACAGTGGTCATAGCCACCGGAACCATTCACCGGCTGTTCGATCCGCTCGCCGATCTTGTGAGGCTTCAGGAAGTCCATACACGTTCCTTCGACAGCGGCGAGTTCTCCCGATGGGATTCCCGTTTCGTCGACCGGCAGGTACTTCGAGCAATTCAAGGTCAGTTCGTGATCGACGATCAGGCCACTACCAGCTCCTCCCAGGTTCCAATAAGCGTGATTGGTCAGGTTCAGAACCGTTGCCTTGTCGGTGGTCGCTGAGTAATCCATCCGGAGCTCGTTCGAGTCGGTCAACGTGTACGTGACAACCGTCTTCAAATTGCCAGGATAGTTTTCTTCACCGTCAGGGCTGACGTAAGTAAACTTCACACCGACCTGCTTTTCCTGCTCAAAAGGTTCTGCGGTCCAGAGCTTCTTCATGAAGCCTTCTTTCCCGCCGTGCAGTGTGTTGGGGCCGTTGTTCAGAAACAACTGGTATTCCGTTCCATCGATCGAGAACTTTCCGCCAGCGATCCGGTTGGCAAAGCGTCCGCAGGCCCCCCCGAAGTAGGGACCGTTCTCCAGATATCCGGCACAATCGGGGAAGCTCAGGGTCACATTGGCGAGCTTCCCTTCGCGGTCGGGAACTTCCACGGCAGTGATGATGGCACCCAAGTCCAGGACGCTGACCTTCATGCCTGACCGATTTCGCATTTCATACTGAAAGACTTCTTCGCCTTTTGACGTCTGTCCGTAGGGTTCACGCTGTACAGTGAGCATATTTTTTTCCGCGGTATCCTGGTCTTTGCCTGTAGTTGGACTGGTCTTTCCCTTGCCGTCCGGCTTCGCAATCTTGCCGCCACAACCTCCGGCTGCCAAATAGCATCCGAACAGAAGTCCGACGACAAATCCTTGTCGCAGCAGTGATTTCATGAGGCTCGATCCTGAGAAGTGAATACGTAAAGACGCCAGCAAGCCGGTATCTTGGAGAGCAATCCGCCGATGGTCAAGTATGCAGGCTATCCAATCACGATTATGAGATGAACCGGGAGAATTGATACGGAACCGTCCCGGCGATACACCGAGTCGCATTCGTTTTCAGGTAAACTGACGGGCCGCGCGGCCATTTCGCAGGATTCAACGATGTCGATGACATCTTGGGAAGACTACAAGCAAAGCGGAATAGCCTCGTTCGTTCGCGATGCAATCTCGGGACCGGAATACCTGTCATGGAAAATCGCCGCCGCATTTCTGCCAAATGGCTGCTGCTCGTCATTCCACTGGCGTTCATTGCCTGGTGCGCGATCACCATGAGACCTGCCAGGCTTGAGATCGGGCCCGAGACTACCTATTTCGATGGGCCATTCACCGCAGATGGAAAGATTGACTATGAATCAGCGCTGCACGTCCGTCTCTCTGCCGATGTGAAACCCGAGGACAACGCGGCCGTCTTGCTGATTCAAGCGTTTGGGCCGGCTGCCATCGCTCCAGAACTTCGCTCCCGATATTTCTCGTGGATCGGCACCCCCCAGCTTCCTGACCGCGGGGAATACGTCGTTTCGCAAACGAGTTACTGTCAGAACAAGATCCAGGGAGCCGAGAATCCGGGGGAGCTGAACACGTCGATCATGGAAGAACTGTCGCGTGCCGGGACGGCGCCATGGACTCGCGTTGAATGTCCCCGGGCTGCCGAATGGCTGGATGCGAATCAGGGGCCGCTCAAGCTGATCATCGAGGCATCGCAAAGATCGACTTACTATTCGCCAACTGTCGCAAAGGAAGGATTGATCGAAGCTCAACTGACGGTTCAAAACCTGCGGGAGGCGGCGCGACTGCTTGTCGTTCGAGCAATGTTACGACTTGGCGAAAATGATCTCGATGGTGCCTGGAGTGATCTGCTGGCCTGTCATCGGCTGTCGCGACTGGTCGGGCAGAATCCGCAAAGCATTCTGACAGGCCTGGTCGGCATGGCCTTGGGAGCCTGGGCCGTGTCGGGTGACACGGTGCTGTTATCGAAAGGGTTGTCCGCGGATCAAGCTCGAAAGTATCAGGCCGAGTTTGCGAAACTTCCTTCAACCGGCGGTTTCGGAAAGTCCCTCGGGCTTTGTGAGCGATCGATCGGTTTGGATGCGACGCTCCGCCAGTTCGGAGGTCAGACAGTTGATGTCAACGTCCTTCTCCGACGCATGAATCAGACATATGACAAACTCGCCGCTGCCATGAAACTCGAAACATTCGCGGCTCGTCACGAAGCACTGACAGCCATTGAAGCCACGGTCGTGCCCGCGAAACCGGCCCAGGACCTGAGTGCGATTCCCAAGCTGCTGCTAAATTACCGTCAGACGATTACGAACTCCGTCAGCGATTTGCTGCTTTCATTGTTAATGCCTGCCATGTCGCGGATCAATATTTCTGAAACTCGATCCGTAGTTCGCGATGATCAGGTGAAAATTGGATTGGCGCTGGCAGCCTTTCGTGCCGAACGCGGAGCATGGCCCAAAACACTGGCCGAACTCGTCCCTGCGTACCTGGATCGAGTCCCGCTGGATCAGTTCACCGACAAACCATTTGTCTATGTTCCGAGTGACGATGGGTTCGTGATCTACAGCGTAGGTCCGAATGGAAATGACGATGCGGGAATCTCACGCGACCGAGTTGGTGATGACATTCCATTCCAAGTGCATCGAAATGTCGATGCCACAAAAACCGAGCCTTCACCACCTGCGAAAGCTCAAGAATAGTTTTTCCGTTCGTGGATGGAAATCAGCTCAGTTCTTTCGTTCTTCCCGAGCCTTCATCGCGGCAGCCCGTTCTTCGTCGTTCAGCTTGCCGTCGCCATCTTTATCGAATCGTTTCAAAATCTCCTCACGACCGGGGCCGTTTCCAGGACCATTCCCGGGGCCCGCACCACCTCGTTCTTCCATCGCTTTGCGGGCGGCGGCACGTTCCGTTTCGTCGAGTTGTCCATCGCCGTTCTTGTCGAACCGTTTCAAGATCGCTTCGCGATCTGGTCCGTTTCCGTCACCGGAGCCCCCCGGGCCTTTACCCATTCCCGGCCCGCCTTTGCCAGCACCTGGAAACCCTTGCCCTTGCATCGCCTGTCGAGCAGCCGCCAGTTCCGTCGGGTCCAGTTTGCCGTCTCCGTTCTTGTCAAATCGCTTAAGTAATTCCCGTCCGGGGCCTTTTCCCTGTGGTCCCGGTTTTCCATTCGGACCAAACTGGGCTTGAGCCAAACTTGCGGATGCGAACAGAACGGCTATTGCGGAAACTCGTGTCACGATGCTGATTGACATGGGAATCTTTCCGGTGAAACGGGCCGAAATCGAGTGAATGAAATCAAATTCACCAATCTGCCATAATCTAACACCTCTGGCCCGACTAAGTTTCGCAGATTTGGGAAGGATTTTCGTTCACTCTGCGATCTTTTCAGCACCGGCCCGTCAATCAAATGAGATCCGCCAACGCTTGTTCGAGTTGCGGAAACTGAAATTCAAAACCTTCGCTCAGCAATCGCCGGGGAATAACATAACGGCCGTAAAGAGCTAATTCGGGATCGGTTCTGAGCAGGAGGGGAGCACCCAGACGGACGAGCCAGGAAGGCGCAGGGAGACCGACTGGCATGCCGACTGCCTGGCGAAGTCGCCGCATGAATTCTTTCTGCGAGACCGGATGCGGTGACGATGCGATATACACCCCATGCATTTTGGAATCCGCCAGTGCCCGTTCGAAAATCCGATTCATGTCGGTTTCGTGCAGCCAACTCATTCCCTGTTTACCAGTCCCCACGGTCCCTCCCAGGCCGATGCGAGCCAGCCAACCCAATTTGCCGAGTGCACCTGGGCCGGCGCCGCGATTCCGACCGACGACAAAGCTGGTACGCAATATGACGGACCGTTGAGTTGCCAGAACCTGCAGTTGGAACTCCTGTTCCCAGGCCATTCCAACAGTCGGTGCCAATCCATAGCCGAACGCGGAGTCTTCCGTACTGATGACTTCGGGCGGGTCGCCATAAATGTGAGCGGTGCTCATCTGGACCCACACCGGCGGAGGAGCATCCACGAGCCGTACAGCCTGACCGAGGACTCGCGTCGCCTCCACTCGAGACCTCAAGATTTCATCGCAATGGTCCGGTGTCTTGATGCAATCGACGCTGCGACCGGCGAGATTAATCAGGCCGCCAGCACCATTCAGGACCTCGATCCAACTCCCCGTTGTTCGTCCGTCCCAGACGACATGCTGCCACGGTCCAACCGCTCGTGGAGGGACACGTGATAAGATCACCACGCGACGGCCAGAGGCTGCGAGATGAGTTGCCAGTGAGATCCCCAGAAAGCCACTTCCGCCAGCAATGACGACGCGATCACAAGACGGATTGATGGTCAAAACGCCCCAGTCGGATCTTGATCGGAAGTTCCACCGGGTAGTGAACCGTCAACAACCGCCAAAATTAACGGACAGCATCTTCGAAAGCTACTATGCGATTTGAATTAGGCAGGATGCGAGCCCCCCAGAGGGCGCCAGCTTGGCGCAGTGGACCGACCGTGATGCGGACTGCCTGGCGCTAGTCTCCGAGATGGCCTGTCCGAATTTCACCGGACATCGTCGACAACGATCACGTCTGTCAAATGTGGATCATTCCTGAGGCGATACCAGGACCGGAGTCTGAGCAGCATTGACCCGTGTTTTTGCAGACTCTGCCTGGACTTTCAGGTAATTAAAAAGCTCTTGACTCGTCAGGTGCAGATCGCGATCTGTGTCGGCCGCACCTTGCAAGGCCTCCGACAGCATCCATGCGAACAACCCTTGGCGCTTTTCATCCCAAACTCGTGCCTGCTGTCCCTCATCACAGGAAATGATGGTTGTCGTTGATTTGAACGGCACCTTCAGGCTCCCCAACACCTCTTTGCCTGCGACCTGGCGCATCGTATCTTTGCCCATCCCGGCTGGAGTGACATCCAGGATCAGCACCTTGTCTTCCGATTTGCAGTCGTTCAGCTTTTCGGCCAGCCAATCCAGCGACAACCCTGTGGCCGCCATGTCATTCAGCTTGAAATCCTTCGGGGCCAGATAGACCGTCTGATCATCCGCACGGTACGCATGGCCGACGATGTAGATCAGGACCTGAGTTTGTGGCTGTGCATTGTTCAGAGTGTCAGTCAGGTGGCGTTCCCACTCCTTGCGTGTTCCATCGACCACCAGAGTCCCACGCTGATCTGAAACGGCGTAGCGCGACAGCAGCGTACCATGCACCAGGCGAGCATCGTTCAACGCGACTTTCAACGGCGAAACGATCGGATCGGTATAGCCTTGAGTCCCCAGGACGAGTGTCCAGCGATCAGATCGAACGGGTCGGCGCGCATCCACGGTGGTGGCACTCAGAGCACCGTCCGTTCCTTCCGAATAAGCGACGCGTACAACGTCGGCCTTGCGCAGGTCCGGCAATCGCACCTTATCCAGCGCCAGTGTCAGTTCGCACTTGGGGCCAACCGCCAGTGTGTGAGTTTCGCCATTGGCAAGCGAAACAGTCAGCGTCTCACCCGCCAGATCGATTTCGTGGACAGTGCCGTCGAATTGCAAACTGCGGGTCGCAGCAATCTCGAAGATTTCCGTGTCGTGCTGAACGGAAACACGGTCACCCGGCTTCAGGGCTGCGACGGTCAGCGGCTCGTTATTCGCAGTGGCGCTGCCGTTAATCGTCACTTTGCAGTTGGTGACGACGGGGAGCTTCAGCGAGCCTGCGACGGCACCTTGTCCGATCTGAATCGATAGGACAGATTTGTCTGCATCGTATTCGGCGACAGAACCGATGGAGGTCAACATGCGGCGGGCGACGAGTGAATTCAGCACACGACCTTTGTTCTCTCCCGGCTCAGAAAGATGTGTGATCTCCAGCCGATCACCGACGACCAGATCTTTCAATTTGGTGGGAAGTCCATTCAATTTCAAATCAGCACTGTCGGGGACTCGCACGGGAATATCATCGCGCGTGTTGCCTTCTTCGATCGACAGCACCAGCCGCGATTCGGGCAGCAAGAGCTCTCGCAGAGTCCCGCGCGTCAACTGCGGTCGGTCAACCGTCATGTTGACAACGAGATCCGGCTGCTTCTTGTCGAACTCCATCTCAACATGGTCGCCCGGCTTCAGCTCGCGCAGCAGGATATTCTTGCGTTCGTTCCTGAGGAAAATCTTCTGTTTGCGAGGAACCTTAAAGGTTTCCAGCGTGGAATTCTCAAGATCCTGGACCGTGAATTCGTTCTTGTCGTCGAGGACATCGCGAATCAGGCCGCGAGCCTTCTGGATTTGAACTGGACCATTCCCGGCGGGCCAGAGCATCAGGGCACTCATCAGGACAGATACGCCGAGTGCTCCGGCAGCCAGATACGTTCGACGATTATTACCGGCCGGTTCTGGAGCGACATCGTCCGCACCACCTTGTCCGCCCACCAGCTTCAGGTCGATCTGAAGATCGGACAGTGCTTCATCGGCACTCTTGTATCGGAGGGCCTGATCTTTTTGAGTCAGCTTCTGGACGACTTTGGCGAGGTCTGGCGGTACCCCTTCGAGGACGCGTCCGATTTCCGGAAGCTGCCTGTCGGGAGCGGCGTGCCACATCATCCAGGCAAGCTGTTGATTTCGTCCCTTGGCGTTGAGACCTGGAAACAGTTCTTCGAAGTTCGGACCGCACATCAGGTCATAGGCCGAGAATCCCAGCGAATAAAGATCACTCGCCGGCCCGACATCCCCGAAGTCATCCGAAACGGTTTCAGGGGCCATATACTTGGTGGTCCCCTTCAGCAGACTCCCGTCGGCCGTGGCGACGCGGCATGCCAGACCAAAGTCACCCAGCTTGACTCGTCGCCGGGCATCGATCATCAGGTTTCCCGGCTTGATGTCGCCATGGATGACTCCCTGAGCGTGCAGGTACTTCAAAGCGCGCAGCACGTGAGCCAAGGTTGCTCGCAGCGCGCGCAGGTCGATCTGACGCCCTTTCAGCCGTTCTGCGAGACTTCCCTGCATCAGTTCCAGAACCAGCCAGCCCCGTTCGCGAACGATATCAAAAATCGTCACGATGTTCGGATGTTGAAGTGAAGCCAGCAGTTGCGCTTCCTGCCAGAACCGCTCCATCCGCTGGGGATCGTTCACGAATTCGTCGTGCAACTGTTTGATAGCGACTTCACGGCCGAGTTCGTTATCGCGTGCCCGATATACGGTCGCAAAACTTCCCGAGCCGATTTTTTCCAGAATCTTGTAACGCGTATCAAGCGACACGATCGAACCCCGCAATTGACCCGTTTTCCACCCACAACCATGGCAGGATGAAGCATTACACCATTTCGTTCAAGGTTCCGCACGCATTCTCCTGGGCCGGGTATTCCAGAAAAACGTTTCTGAGAACTTTTCGAGTTCGTCCGGCAGCGACGGATCGATCCTGATGTGCTGGCTGCCTTCTGCCGGACGTTCGCCATTCCAGCGTGCGGCCGCAGGGATCAACTCCAGTTCTCCCTGAAGCTGATGTTCACTCGCCAGCGCCCGGGCAATTCCGACATAAAAGCGAGGCTGAGGGTAGACGGGAACACTCAGTTGATCGCGAGACCACTGAAAGATGTTCAGGATTCGTGATGTGTGATGAATCGAGGCGCTCGGGTCATCGGGTGCGTAAAGATCCCAGACGGTTTCATCATAGTAGGGGATTTGAAGCGACTTGCAATCAAACTGTAGTTCAGATCGCAAGATTGCCTGGTGAGGTCGTGCCGAGTAGACCGACCAGGCCAACCAGTGATCGCATCGACCGATCGATTCCAGACTCGGCCATCCGATGGCGGCAAGAATGACGATCGTTGCGACACGATTCCCCCGACCTGCTGGCCAGCATAAGAGCATGAGTCTAGAGATCGTGCTGGGCGGCCGAGCATCCGCGTCGATCGAAATGCTCTTTCCAACCGGCCGAAACAAAAACCAGTCCTGGGCGATGAAATACAAGTTCCAGAGCAAGACCCCCGGGGAGTGATTCAAGCCAAACGGGCCGAGTGCTGCCAGTAATGTCAGATGCATACCAATCGCCCCCCACAGGCCCAGCCAGCGTGTGCGCGAGAACATCAACAGACCGGCGACCCCGAATTCCCCCGCCACGAAAAGCATGGCACCGAAGAAATCAAACGTTTTTGTCCAGGGATTCTCACCCCCCTGCAATCCCGCCGCCTGTTTCAGTCCACCCAGCAGCGCGGGGCCCAGGCCATGGAAGAATGAATAATCCATCTTCGAAATGGCTGACCAGAAATAGATCGAGATCGCCAGCCAGATCCAGGCTCGTCGTACCGTCGCATCATCTGCCAGCGTCAAAAGAATCGACAACAGAAAAAACTGCCAGGCCCACGGTTGCAGTCGATGCTGGTTGAGCACAAAGAACCCCGCCAGCGAAACAGACATCACCCCGGTTGCAACGCGACTGACACGACGATTCTTCGCAAACACCAGTAACACGAACGACGCGATGATCAAGGCTGTCAGGCAAACCCAGTCACACCATCCCGGCAGATCGCACGCAAATCGAAGCAACGGGATTTGAGGGAAAACAGTTTGAGGTGTCCAGATCTTCCACGTTCCCGCTACTAAAGCCAGCAAGGACACAGCCAGCAATCGCTTCAGAACAACAACGTTTGTTGTGATCGGCCGTTGCGAAATGTTGGCAGCATCAGTCGAAGCCAATGACGAGGATGAATTCGAATTGGTCACTGCATTTCTCGTACAAAGTAGCCTTCATCGCTCCGCGTGAAGATCAGCCGATCACAAACTCAACCTCGAATGCTCATTGTCGGGTACATTGCAACTGAATCCACCGACGATCTGATTGCTGAATTGCCTATGTGCGTGGCGTCCTCACCACTCTTCCATCGCATTCACTCTGAACGCAGCCGCGCAATCTGCGTCCAGACGTCTCCCGAGAACAAGTCGATCAACTTTGCCAGACCTGCGGCAACGAGTTCTTCACCTGACACGAACCGGCCGGGATTGCTCCATGTCTGGATGATCTCCGGCGAACAGTCGAACAGACGCGCCATCAGGGCATCGTGGTCCGCTTCCATCACGCGAAAGTGTCGAGCCCACTCGGCCGCTTCTTCCAGCCGGACCTGTTCTTCGCTTTGCCAGCGGATCGGGTGAAACAGCAATGATGCATGCCTGGTGACGTACCGCTCGGTGCAGGCAGCGAACGGCATCAACGCGGCTGAACTGCATTCTCCCGCGACGACACCGATCCCCTTCAAGCCACGCAGGCGAATCAGGCTGGCCAGCGCCAGCCCGACGTAGGCGCTTCCACCGCACGAGTCAAAGAATATCGTACCACGGGAATTCCGTGGCAAGTCCATCAGTTTTTCGTGCAGTTGCCCATCCTTGTCGACCAGATCTCCGCTGATCACGATTTCCCATTGCCGCGATTCGAGATCGTAGTCGGACGGTCGACGACCGCCCTGGGGGCCCGGATAAGGACGTAGTGGTCGAGGCCCCGGTTTCGGTTCGGGCTTCTTGCGGGCTTGTTGGGGAACACGAGACATTTAGGGGGTTGCTTCTTTCTTCGGAAATCAATTTCAGGAACATGAACAGCAGTAAAGACACTGCAGGTTCTGCACTTTCGATTGACGAGACTGAAGTCGCAAACGTACCACATTTTCGTACGCCACCAAATCCAGGAATCTCTTCCCGACTGCGATGGGGATGCATTCGGGAATTGGTGAACAAGGAAACATGCCACACGGGCGTCCGAGTGAATGAAAATATACGCCGTCGCGGGCAAGGTGCCCGATAGTCGTGGTTCGCTCCCGAACCAACGCCGCAGTTCCCTAATTCCAACTCAAATATGCGTCTCGTTAAGAAGTTTGGAAACCAGGAAGCGTTGGGAGCAAACCACGACTGTGAGTCGCGTGGCACCCGATGACCGAATACACCACCGCCATGGTCGTCCCTCGCATCATCGTTTCGGCGGACGCACGCGTATGCTAGGATAGTTCCTCTCCGTTGTTGGTGCGATTTATCATTCCTCTGTTTCAAGGCGGGCCGATGCGGCGAGTCTTGTCCGCTCACCGGTGCCCTGGCTGTGAAATCCGCAAGCCACTCTGTTTCTGCGAGTTCATACCGCAGCTTCAGTTACAAACTCGCGTTATCATTCTGATGCACACCTCCGAAGAAGTCTTGCCGAGTAACACCGCGCGGCTGGCTCACAAGGCATTGATCAACAGCGAGATCCGGGTCAACGGCCGCAAAGGGGACCAGTTGTCGACCGAGGGGCTGATTCAGCCTGATCGTCAGGCACTGCTCCTCTATCCCAGCCCATTTGCTGCAGAACTAACGCCGGAATTCGTCGCGCAGTTGTCAGGTCCAGTGAATCTGATCGTTCCCGACGGAAAGTGGCGACAGACCCAGAAATTTGCCCGTCGCGAACCCGCACTGGCAGGAATCCCTCACGTCAAAGTGGCCGAGGGCTTACCCTCGGAATATCGACTGCGAGTGCAGCCAAACGACAAGAGCCTTTGCACACTCGAAGCCATTGCCCGGGCTTTAGGAGTGCTGGAAAGTCGCGAAGCCCAGACGAGCCTGGAAACCGTCTTGAAAGTGATGGTGGAAAGGACGCTGTGGGCGCGCGGGTACATCACGACTGACAAATGCGTTACCGCTGGAATCCCGAGCGAAGCCAGGTTTATGCGGTGATTTGAAATCGTGGCTCACGCACCAGGCAGCCTGACTGCACAGGCTCCATGGGCGCGTTCTGCTGAAACCAGCAGGTCAAAATCCACGGTCTTGAGAGCTGAGTCGATTTTGCCGTTCAGATCTGTAAGATTTTTGGCCCATTCCAATGCAATTTTAGAACTTTCGGCAATTTCGATATTTCAGGAGCGACCAAAGTTACCGGCACAAGCGGAATCACTGGACGTCAATTCCGCCGCAATCGTTCTGAAGCGTCGGGGCCATGCAAATGGCCAACGGGTTCTGTCGATCTCTGCAGACACATTCTCTCCCGTTCCTGTGGCCGACGATTGAAGACGAGTTTGACGCGACGATATTCAGCCGACGGACCGAATGGTCCGTCTCGCTTCATTCATGGGCCGGGCAATTTTCCGCACCAACTTCAACAGTCAGGCGTCGGCCAAACCGAGCCCTAAACGCTCGAAATAGTCCTCGGGCATGTCGACCGACTGCAATCCTCCCCCGGTTGGAACGATGCAATACGCGGTCTTCATTTCACCAGTTGCCAGTGTCGTTTCCCCGCGGCGAAACAGGTATGTCGTGGTGAGCGAACGTTTGGTTCGCCGACTGACACTCACTTGGATTTCGATGTCATCTTCGTATCGAGCGGGTGAATTGAACGAACAACTGGCTGCGACGCGGGGCCACCCGAAGACGGTTCCATCAGGAAGAGTGTCGTGAATTTTCAGATCGAGTGATCGAAAGAACGCGTGCTCGGCCTGTTCCATGAACCGGTAATAGTTCGCGAAATGGACGATCCCTGCCAGATCGGTCTCGAAGAATTCGACGCGATGAGTGGTGATGAAAGGTTGCGTCATGTCACATGGCGATTCTGGGTTCACGGTGCTGGAAGCGGTCCCACACCAACTGTCGTTGTCTGCAGCAGAGGATACTCGCGAACCAGCTCACGAATATCGCGAACACTGACGTTTCGCAGTGTCTGTAAATCGTCTTCGATCGTGCGGTATTCACGACGGGCCAGCCAGTTGCCACCGAGTGAACTGAGTCGTCCCATCGGACGTTCGCCGCGCAGCACGATTCGCGTGGCAATCTTGTTCTTGGCCTGCTCCAATTCGTCTTCAGTGACGCCATCAGCATTCACGGCATCGTACAGTCGGGCAATCCGATCGATGTTTTCCTGGGTCGATTCCGGCGGACCGTTCAAAAACGTCAGGTAGGTTCCCGCTCCTTCGAACTCGTAATAGCCGCACTCGGCCGACTCGGCCAAACCTGGGTCCACCAGTTCCCAGTAGAGTCGACTGTTGGTGTCATCACCCACAATCACCGTTAACAGCTCAGCAGCATAGCGCCTTGGGTCGGTGCAGGTTGGTGCCGAGGCGAGTTGGATAATCTGCTCCTGCTGGCAGTGATCCTTCAAAATATACTGGGCTTGCGAGACAGGTTTCGGGGTGTGGATCTGTCGCGTGTCGACACCTGCCGGCCAGTGTCCGCAATGTTGCTTCGCGAGGTCCAGCACCGTGTTCCAATCGGTGTTTCCAGCCACCGCCAGGACGATATTTCCAGCCCGATAATGCTCTGCGTGGTAGGTCCGCATTTGTTCTGATGTCAGAGCCGAAACGCTGGCCGAGGTTCCCAGGACAGAGCGGCCCAGATCGTGGCCATCAAAATGAAGTTGCATCGCACGGTCATACGCCACCGACGAAGGCTGATCCTCGTACATCCCGATCTCTTCCAGGATGACTTTCTTTTCCATGTCAAAATCATCCTGCCGCAAAGTCGGGAACAGGATGCTGGACTGGAGTTCAAACGTCTGTGGCAGGTATTCAGGTAGGACGGACGAATAGAAAATGGTGCTTTCTTCGCCCGTCATGGCGTTGTAGTCAGCTCCATACTCGTCGAAGATCCGGTTGACGTCTTCGGCCGAGAACTTTTCCGTCCCCTTGAACGCCATGTGTTCGAGGAAGTGGCTGACTCCCGAAACCGCGGTCGTTTCGTCGCGAGCCCCTGTCTTAACATAAAACCCGAACGCGACACTGTAGGCGTCGTCGTTCAGTTCGGCGACGACTTCCAGACCATTGGGAAGCGTAGTTTGGTGAAACTGCATGGATGTCTCTTGTTGTCCGACTTCGTCAAAGGTTCCGGCCATCCGGGAACATCAATCTTCGCCCCGTTGGCACAAGTCTATTTGAGTGCCTGAGGTCCGATGGTCAAGATCGAAAAATTGTTGGCAGGGTGTTTATGCACATAATCGAGTACTGTCTGGACGGTGAGCGATTCGATCTCTTTCCGGACTTCCTGCAGCGTGACAATTCGTCCCAGGTGGTACCAGTTCCTCGCCAGCGAGGCCGCTCGAGAACCACTCGATTCCTGAGCCATGATCAGGGAACTCTTCGCACGGGCCTTGCACCGGTCCAGTTCGTCTTGTCCGATACCGTCACCGAGGCGAACCAGTTCCGTCCGCAAGACATCGAGTGTTTCCTGAGCCCGCTCGGACGTGGTCCCCGCATAACAGAGGACTTGTCCGCGATCCTTGAGCGTGTTGAGTGTCGCGTAAACCGAATAGCAGAGTCCCCGTTTTTCGCGGATTTCCGTGAACAGGCGGGAACTCATGCCGCCACTGAGCACATTCACGGCGGCCCACGCGGCATAGTATTCGGGATCCGAATAGGCAACAGCGGGATATGCGACGCCGATCTGAGTCTGTGCCGATTCGTGGTCCAGATGTTCTTGAACGGGAGAACAGGTGCCGAGCGGAACAGTCCGCGAGTTAGCACCGGTCCATTCGCCGAAGACCTCGGTCACCACAGGGAGGACTGTTTCGAGTGTCACGTTCCCGGCGATCCCGAGGATCGCCCCGCGCGGTTTCACAATCTGGTGATAATGCTCGCGGACCGTTTCCGGAGTCATGTTTTCGAGGTCCGCGAGTGTCCCTTCGGAGGGCTGGCCCCAGGGGTGTGGATAGGAACGGCGAAGCAGTTCTACCATCACCTTCTGGCGCGGCTCATCTTCGATCGACAGTAAGCCATGTTCGACACCCGACATGACCGCTTCGAATTCGGACTCTTCCAGATGCGGTCGCAGGACGATATCGCCGTAAACCCGCAGAGCCGAAGAAAGATTGATCGCCAGGCACGAGCCTCGAAAAACGAGGTGCTGAGTACTGGCTGTTTCATTCCCTTGAATTCCCAGGCGATCGAGTTCTGCGAGGAGTTCGCGGCTGGACCGGTCGCCTGCTCCACGTGCCATCCAGTCCGCCAGGGCCGTCGCGGTTCCATTCTGTTGCGGCGGGTCGTAGACGCTACCTCCTTCGACAAGGAGCGCGAACGCTGCGGATTGTACGGCAGGCATTGTCTCGACGAGGACAGTCAGCCCATTGGGTAAGGTCGCATATTTGACGACATTTTGAGACATGAAGCTGACCGGATTCCTTCGAGCGTGGGGCACATGATGATGCGCTACCAGTATCGCAGAAGCGGGAATGAGTCGCAAATCCGCTGAAAGATTACAGTCTGGGTCGGCGCACTTCCATCAGCGAGCCGAGAGCGGCCGTTATATTTCTCTTTTTGGCATAAGGATTTGCGCCACAGCAGCCAAAATTGAGGCGATGTCGCAAATCGCTGGCGACTCTTGTTACGGTCCGCGAATTTCTGCGGCAGCTCTAGCAATCCCGAGCTATGTTTGCAGATGCGGTCGCGTATCGGGATTTTGCCGGAACTGACAGGAACGGGTCATGTGGCGTGGAAGTTGGTTGGTTGCAGCGTGCGCCGGGATCATTGTCGCTCAAGCGACATGTGCCGGGGGTGAACCGGTTGCTCTGCTGGAATTGAAAGTCGGGAAAGAACGACTGGAAGGGCGGATCGCGGCTCATAATGATCAGCAGTGCTGGTTGCTCCGCCGCGATGGACGACTGGCCTCATTCCAGACAGACGATGTCAGCGACTTCCACGAAATCGCACCGAAATTCCGATCGTATTCCTCGATTGAGATTCGTGATCGTCTGCAAACGGAATTCGGTCGCAATTTCGAAGTGAAGACAACAACGCATTACGTGGTTGTGGCCCGAAAGGGAACGGCTGACCGTTATGCGACTCTTTTTGAACGGATTTACCGACAGTTCCACACCTATTTCACCGCACGTGGGTTCCGGTTGTCAGAACCGGAATTTCCATTGATCGCGGTCGTTTTGCCGGATGAGCAGGCGTTCGTTAACTATTGTGTTGGTGAAGGTGCGAAGCCTCAACCGGGTCTCGTCGGGTTTTACCTGCCGGGTTCAAATCGCGTGGCGCTGTACGACCGTGCTGCCAATGCACAGTCGACCGAAGAGGATGTTGACGGCACGGTGATTCACGAAGGGACGCACCAGGTGGCATTCAACACGGGGGTCCATTCCCGCATCGGACAGTCACCACTCTGGCTGGTCGAAGGTCTGGCCACGCTGTTTGAAGCGGATGGAATTCGCCAGCGAGAAGCGGGAGGAGAAGCGATTGGCCGAGTCAATCCTGAGCGATTCAACTGGTTTCGTGAGTATCGAACGCGTCGGCCGAAGAAATCGCTGGAAGCGTTCATTCGTAATGACACCCTCTTCAAGAAGTCGGCACTGGATGCCTACAGCCAGGCTTGGGCGTTGTCTTTCTATCTCGCCGAAAGCCGCCAGGTGGAATTCGCCAGCTACCTGAAAAAGGTCGCCGGTCGGAATCCACTGGAGCCTTATGACGAGGAGTCTCGCCTGAAAGATTTCAAATCAGCATTCGGCAACGATCTCGAATTCGTCGAGACAGGGATGCTGCGTTACTTCGAACGTCTTGGCGAGTAACGGACGTTGAGCGAGTCCATCAGCCGGAACGCGCCTTCGTCCGGTTCTAAAAACCGTGGGCTAAAAGGAATCGTGTTCAGTCGCAGCATCGGCACAGCGATCATCACACGGGCAAAGAACTCACAACCCTGCTGAGCAGGGCCAGCGCACACTCTGCGATGCCAAATCATCTTCTTCCAGTGTCGGAATTCCACGGACTCGGATGACACAGAAGACACGGACCATATTCAAGCTGCGCGAGCCAGGTTCAGTTCCGTGGAGACCCCTTCGATATGCTCTTCATCGATCAGGCCGCGGCCTTCCGCGTAACCGACCAGCAGAGCAAAGTCGCAAAGTCGATTGATGCGGCGTGGCAGACCACCAGAAAGCTCGTGGATTGTCTGCAATGCACTTCGGCTGAAGATTGGTTCCGTGGCACCAGCAGCCTGCAGTCGATGACTGACGTACGCTGAAGTCTCGTCGGCTGTCATGGCTGTCAGGATGCAGGGGATCGAGATCCGGTCGTCCAGTTGAGGAAGTCGTCTCGTCATTCCGACAAGTTCCGGCTGGCCAGCCAGGATCAATGTGAATTCACAACCCGGCACCTGCTGAAAGTTCAGCAGCAATTGCAAGGACTGAAAGACTTGTCGGTCGGTGATGGCGTGAGCGTCATCAATCACAATCACTGCCGGGGTTCCCCGCGATGCGAGTGATCGAAAGCGTTCAACAATCTGCTGGATCAGGACATCGAGTGAATCACCCGCAGCAGCCGACTGCTCTGTTGCCAGTTCGTTGACCAGCAGACTCAGCAATTCAAAGGGACTCATGAGCGGGTAGACGATACGAACTACAGACGAACGGCCGGTGTCCGAGTCTGGGAGCAGTGCCTGCAGAAGTCGTGTTTTACCAACACCACTGGGCCCGACAAGCAGTCCCGCTCCACGTCGATAATCGACCAGAAATCGGAGTTTCAACAAAGCACTCTGGTGAGCATTGCTGACGTAATACGATTCTTCGCTTCGATCGATGCCGAACGGCGTCTTTTGTAGTCCCCAATGCTGTTCGTACATGACGTTCCGTTACTTTCTGGTGTATCGGTTGAAAGAACGAGTCCGGGGATCTTCCGTCGTCGGTTGCGGCGCGTGCGATGGAGTCCCGACGGGTTCGATTTCAATCGTCCCGTCGAGCCACGCGACAGGGTTTGATTCCGGCCGTGACGATGTTCCGAAACCGACCTGTTGAACAGTCGATCGTTCGTCGGATTCTGTTTGGTGAGCCGCCGAGACAACTTCGCCGAACGAAGCGGTCAGTTTTCGCGGTTCGCTGGCCTTGGGTTCATCCTGCATTACGACAAATTCATCGTCGTCGTCCTGATCGACGGGATCGGCAGTACCCCTCGAAGAATTCATCCAAGCGAAGTAGCCGCCGACCGCCACCAGTGATGTGAGTGCGATACCAGCCACGGCTCGCAGGATGGCGGGATTCCATTTCCAAATGGCAGCTTTACGTTTTTTAGAGGGCGATTTCATACGTGCATTCTCAGTCTGAGTGCGCGGAACCGGCGCTCTGCATGGGATGGCCCGCATTGTTCTTATCGACGGCCACCTGTGACGATCTTGAGTTGTTTGGCGACGGGGAAGTCTAGGTTGACTTTGCCGAACCGTGGCCAGGCGGGGAAAAAAGCGACCACTCGCGAGTTCTACTGCAAGACTTGGTCATCCCGGCGGAATTGTTGACGTTTCTCTGTCATGCAGCCATGATGCGGCAGGAATGGCCTGTCCAACGTAATTCATCATCAGGAACGCTGCTCATGACGGAACCGAATGTCCCCGCTTCACCCGACGTTGAACGAAATGCCGGGCAGCCTCAACCAGTGATCGAGCCAGAAAACCTGGAACCCCTCTACGCCAACTTTGTCCGGGTCGCCGGGCTTCCGGAAGAACTGGTGCTGGACTTCGGCCTGAATCCGCAACCGTTTGGAGCATCGCCGCTGCCGGTGAAAGTATCCCAACGGATGGTGATGAATTACTACACGGCGAAGCGCCTGTGGATGGCATTGGGAGCATTTCTCCAGCGGCACGAACAGACGTTCGGCGGGATCGAGATCGATGTCGCCAAGCGCGTTATCCCGAACCCGACTACCAAAAAGTAAATCGGAATCGTTGACGTTGGCGGGTGCACTGTCCGGGGCGACTCCACAAATTCGGCAAACCCATGGATGCGTCTCGAATTCCCTGGTGGCTGGTGCTGCTGATTGGAATCAGCACTGTGGCACTGGCCATCTGGCAGTCTTCACGATGGAAGCCGCAAATGCGGCTTTGGTCGGGTGGATTGACACTCGTCTATTTAGCGCTGCTGGCATTCGCAATCGGTGGAGATCCGCGTGGGATTGCCACCATCACCACATGGCGGCTGCCTGAGTATCTGACGGTGGGACTCGGCAGCCTCTCGCTGGGCGCAGCGATCATGATGACGGGACGTCCTTCGTTCCGGGGCCAATTGATCTGGTTTTGCCTGTTATCGCTGGCAAATGCCGGACTCGCCTGGATTCACTGTGCCACAATGATGATTCCGGTCGCGCTGGTCGCGACGTGTCTCGTACCCGCGGCCTTGGTCGTGAAGGATCTGCGATATGGTGATCCATTCACTCCGGCCGAGCTTTTAAAGCCTGATTCCACAGGGGATGAGGAATCGCCCTATCACGTCGGCCTGACGGCGATGACCGGGTTGGTCGTTGCATTGCTGCTGGTCGGGACCACGTACCACGCTGTCCGGGCCGAATCGACACGCGCGACCCCCAGTCGTCGCCATTCCGCACTTCCAGTTCGGGCTCGCGTCCGAACCGTTTTGAATCTCAATCCCGATCAGGAGCGTTCACTGGCAACTGTGGCAGCGGCGTTTGGTCGCAGAGATGATCTCCTGATCCTGCTGGCTGTCCTGCTGGGAACGACTCTGGCCACTGTCGGAATCAAACAGATTTCGCCTCGTGATTCCGTCCTTCATTCAGGCAATGATCCGTCCCCTTGAATTCCGCTTCCGGAAAGTGATTGATACTGGCATTCTTGTTGAGATTTGTGATTCTCCCATGGAACTTCCTGACTTTAACCGGATGCTGATACTGAGTGCACTGTTGATTACAGTGGCAGCAGCGGCCGTTGTTTCAGGGCGACTCGTACGAGATCGCATGCTGGCGATTGCCATCATGGTCCAGGGCATCGTCATGACACTCGTAGCCGCCAGTGCGTATTTTCCTCGACCAGAACTGGAACTCGCGGCGGCCGCGATCTTACTCGTACTTCCCTTGTGGATGGCTCACGTTTTCCGCCGCGGAAGTTTTCGGGAGACCGCGATTCCTGGAAATCAACATGCCGTTTCGCAGGTCGCGCCTCAGTCCCTTGAGGAATCCCCTTTGCCGACCGAGATTGTGGGAGAGAGCGAGTGAATGATGTCGCTCCGTGGCTTGTAGCCCTGATGATCGACGCCCCCATGCTGGGGGCCGTCATCGGACTGGTGTTGCTGCTTTGTCGTGGCCACTGGTCTCAGCGGGGGGAAATGGTCGCGTCGCTGGGAATCATTATCGGCAGCGCTGCCGCCGTCTGCCTGGCGATGATCTTGTTTCTAGATCCGAGTGGCGTGCGGGAAGTCTCGTGTTCGTACGGCGCTTGGGGCATTTGGAATGGATTTAACCTTGAGTTTGGACTACACGCGGATCTGAATACTTCAGTCTGGGTTGCGACGATCAGCGGGCTCGCCGCGGGAATCACCCGGTACCACAGTTGCGTAACACGGCAACGACATACGATCAGCGAAGCGTCGACAGCGGTCTTCGCAGTAAATATGGCGATCCTGGTGGTTGTGTCCGCTGGGTTGACTCTGTCATCAAGCTTAGTGCAGATGGTGATCTGCTGGATGCTGCTGTCACCCGTCACTCTGATACTGGTGGGGTCAACTTCGTCACTCGGATCGGCATCGCTGGGAATGCAACGGACACTCCAAATCGGTTTGATTGGAGACTTACTGCTGCTGTGGGGAGTGTTGTTGATCGAACTGACGACCGGCACAGACTCACTGGCCAAGTCCTTTTCGACGGTTAGCCTGCAGCGTCTGGAGGCTGATCCTGCACTTCCCGGCCTGATCGGGGCTTTGCTGGTTCTCAGTCTGGTGGGGCGCTGCGGACTATTTCCAGCGTTTGGATGGCACATTGCTGCGTCGGAATGGAAGGGTGATCTGGCGGCGGTGATCTATGGTATTGGTCTCGTCCCCTCTGCCACATGGGTCGCCATCAAATGCCAGCCACTGATCGCCAGTTCTGAACTGCCACTGTTGCTGCTGGGAGTCATGGGAACGCTGGGTGCCGTCCTGAGTCTGTTTGTATCCTGTCGGCAAGTCGATCCCTATCGACGACTCGCCTGGCTGCTGTCGTCTCAGGTCGGTGTGATTTTTGCGGGACTGGGAAGCGGACAACCGATGGCCGTGTCAGCAGCGATCTGGTACCAGTGCGCGGTCTCAATTTCGGCCGTGGTCCTGTTTCTGTCTCTGGATCAGGGAAATTCAAGACCAGTCACATCAAGCAATCGATTTCAATTACGAATCGTCGCGGTGGCATGTGCGGCATTCTCGATCGCAGGCTTTTTCCCCGGCGCAGGGGCATGGACCCAGCGCGTGTTGCTGGAGGTCAACATGCAACCGGTTTCGTGGGAAGCTGAGGCGGAGTCCGACGATGAGCCAGTGACAACGGATGTGACTGACGGAACAGCAGAGGTCGCAGCGCTCCAGCAAGGAAAGCCTCACTGGGGATGGATTGGCGGACTGTGGCTTGTCCAGGGGCTGACTGCTTTTTCCGTCGCGCAACTTTTTCAGGCCGTCGTACGGAACAAAGGAAGTGAAATATCGGGGGCATTCGTGATTGAATCAGCAGCGTTGTTGCTGGTCATCGCGGCTCCCAGTCCATGGCTCCTTGGTGAGATCTCCATTCCAAGTACGACGGGCGAACTTGTTCGATTCGCGATTGGTCAGATGATCGTCATCACAGGACTCGTTATCGGCAGTCGGTTGACTCCTGAAACGGTGGGGTCACATGCCGCGAATCGCACCACGATGTCGCCCGGCGACCTTGTGGTCAGGTCACCGCTGGAATGGATTGAACGGGCATTCCTGACGAACTGGATCGAGCAAATGGTGACGCGTCTTGCTGGACGCAGCCTGTCCTGGGTGGGATCTTTGACCGAACTGTTGCATGTGGAACACGTGGAATTCCTGCTGGTCATTCCGCTGCTCGGTACGTCGGTACTGCTGTTGACACTCTTCCTGATTGGAAAATGAAGCAGCTCACGATGCCGCTGCTGAAATATCCGGGGATTTCGGACTGAGATCAAGCAGATTTAGAAACGCTGAGGACGCGGAGATAAGACTGGAGAAGACGATCACCACTTGGCTTATCTCTGCGTCCTCTGCGCTCTCTGCGTTTCAAAAAACAAATCGGTTGAATCACAAAGAAGCCAGAGATCTTTGAGATGAAATGAATTCGCATCGAGACTCACCGTGTGATGTTCCTTCATCACAGTTCATCCGAGTTCGCGTCGTCAACACAAACCCGTCAGGCCTTGTCGTTCGGAGGGCTCTGGTTACCTGAAACTACGTCGGCGGAAGTCTCGGCAACTTCGCTTCCCCGAATCATGTAATCTTCACTCTCGGCGAAACTGGTGGGGTCGAAGTAGCAGTCCATGGCCAGCCACCAGGAACGAGCGTACCTGAAGAGAACCAGTGGGACGATCACGAAATACGCAGCTAACGGACCTGTCAGCCACTGATTGCTGATCTCCGCACCAAAGTGCAGAACCATGTACATCACAGTCATCGTCAATGCGATGAAGCCATAGTTGATGTACGCAGACCCGAGAAAATAGCCCGGAGCCCGCTCGTATCTCAGATGACAGTGCGGGCACGTCGGATGCATCACAAACCAATTTCGAAAAAGATGCCCTTCGCCACACCGCGGGCATCGAAGCCCGATGGCACGCGAAACTGCGGTTCCGTAACTGATCGGCAACATTCGGGTTTGTCTCGGTCGCACTTGGATTGGTGGAAACTTCGGGGACTGGCAGGTCACGATCACTGTCCCCCGATGATTATAGCAACGACACACAACTCGGGGTCCTCCACCGAGACAGAATTTCGCTTGCACAGCGCGTGGTCAGGGTTGCAGCAGAAGAGACGACCGTCGGTCGGCCGTTACGGCGGCGTCAGGACCCGCGCCGAACGCGCGTGATGGTCGCAACGCGACAAGAAGCTTTACTTTCAGACTCGAAACCTTCACGAAACTTCTTGCGACTTCGTCAAATCGGTGGCCAGACTAAAAACGAATCTTCGATCACGATGCGAAACGTCGCAAAACGGCTCACAAAATACGCACATACGTGTAGTACATCAACGGATTGTTGTGAACCAATCTGTACTTCGACAAAATGTTCAGAACGATCTTGAAACATTCATCAACACAAATATTTCGAACCAACTCGAATACCGTGAGCTATATGGCGAATCGCTGGGCTCTGAAGACAGTTCGAAATCAATTCGGCTCGAATTCGACATCAACATAGGGTTGACCGGTGATGGCGAATTCCAGATCCGTGCGAATCGGTTGCGGTGAGTTCAAGAACTCTTTTTCGTAGGTCTCGTAATACTTGTATTTCTTCGCCCTGTTGGTCACCCAGAGGGAATTCGGGTCGATTTTTCGAGACTTCAGTTCTTTGCCATAATTACGAACGTTACAGACGCGACGTGCGATGTTCGCCAGTAAATCGCACTCAGGAATCGGAGCATAGAACTCGCGTTCCGTAGAAACGATCGCTTTTGCTGTGGGTTGCTCGCCGTCCTTCGGTACCGGCAAGAGTGTGTCAAGAACCTGATAAATACTGACTCCGCTGGCCGCTGGCTTTTTCTTGGCGGACTTCTTCTCGGCGGGAGGAGGAGTCGCGTTGATGCTGCCGTGATGACCAACCTTCAAGAAATCGACCGGCGATTTCAGCAGTTTCTTGCGATGCTTTTCCCACATCACATTCCAGCTTCCGTTATGCTTTCCGTCCTGAAATTCGCTTTCCCATTCGGCGTCACCGACAAACAACAGGCGTCGTTTCTTCCATTCGATCACCAACACAACACTCATGTTGTTCTGAATGGAAGAGTCCTTCCCTGCAAACGCCAGAGCATTCGAGAGCATGCGTGACTTCAGGACTCGGAAATCTGACGCACTGATGTTCGTCGGCATCACACTGGATGTTCCGCTTGAGGCCTTTCCCATGGCGGCCGTGAGCCCGTTCAGACCCTTCAGCGTCGTATCGGCGTCTTCTCCGAAGTAGTAATGATCGATGTCATTTTCAGGAGCCAGCACGTGGATTGCCGCTCCCTTCGGCAGCTTCAGCCCCAGATCCTTGTCTGTCATGCCGGAATGCACGAACTTCGGTTTGATCTGATTGTTAGTGGGGATTTGCTTCATCAGGAAATCGTCAGCGACATCATTGCCGACACCTTAAAGTGACGTGAGCAATTCTGCCTGCGGGCTGAGTGCCTGTCCGCTGTCTGCAAGTCGACGCATGGCCGTCGTGGCAAACGCGTGAAGAGCATTCGATTTCTCTGCCTGCGGGTGATTCGGATCGAGTGCCTGGCTTAACCAGACATTTTTCACTTCGATCTTCTTGAACCATTCGGGATCGAAACCCTTGATATGATCTTCGTGCCGATGCGTGGCAACGATCAGGTCCAATCGCTTGTTGCCGGGCTTTTCACCCGCAGGCAACAGGTGCTGTTCCATGTGCTGGATGGCCTGTTTCAGCAGCTCCGTGCCACCTTTCTTTCCACAATCGATCAGAATGTGAAAACCATCGTTTGCATCCGGAATCCGCACATAAATACAGTCGCCGCAGCCAACATTGTAGGCGCGAATCAGCAGCTTATTTCCCATTGCCGGGCCCCCTCATCATCATGTTCGTGATCGTCTTCGCACAAATGCAGATGCGGTGTCAGATGGAATCGAACCTGATCGCCATCTTCATCGGCGGTCATCGGCGGTACGCTGTCCCCAAGTAATCCCTGTCCAGTTCCGACAATATCTCCCACGCGACCTGCGGCGATCTGCACTGCGAGATTTGCCAGCAGCGCATCACGCCGTGCGACCCCTTCCCGGACCGCGGCTTCCCACCGTCGCTGGATTTCACCGGTCCGATTTCGCTTGCCCCCGTAGGGAAGAGAACCCGGTTTTCGAGCCCAGGACAGGACGTTTCCAATGTCGTCGAAGACCAGTGTTCCCCCACAAAGCAGGTGAGTCGTCTTGCCGTTGAATTTTCCGAATTGCGGTCCGTTCAGAGGCACTTCTTCGCGCCAGACATATTCGAGAATGATCTGTCGGCCCAGTCGAGTTCCCTGGCGCGCGCTCTTGTTCGCATCGTAAAGGTCGGCAACGATGAAATCTCGACTGGCGGGAATCAGCAGATCTTCTCGATTATCGTCGAGAAACCGATAGGCTGTAGCGCGCGACCGTGAAATCGATCCCATGTCATGAAAGACACTGAGACGCAACCGCTCGAACAGGTATCGCTCCTCGGTCAGCTCCTCGACATCCTGATCCGACAGGATTTCGCGTTTGTGGAACACGTCGATCAGCATGGCGTAGTAACCATTCGGGTCGATTGGATCAGCCAGTTGCTGAGCACGGCAGACGGCCAGTGCATAGTCACGAAACGTGACATCAACGGGGGGCAGCAAGTCCAGTGGCTAGATCGCCATCCGCTGCATACGATCGGCCGCACGCCAGAAAGCTTGCTTCGGTGTGACCTTTGTTGTTTCTCCTTCGGGGACCGCCTGGTATCCGTTGGCCAGTCGCATCAGAATGTCGAACATTGCCCCCGTCAGCACCTGCGAAAAATTGTGCGGACTCGTTTCATTCTGCATTTGCGACATGCGTTTGTCATTGAGCGCTGTTCGAAGGTAGGGCCTTCCCGAGACCGCCATACCAAACTCTTCCGCGATCGACGAAAGTTCTTTTGCATCTTCGATTTTGCCGTTGCTGGCCACAGCCAGGCGACGCCGCAGTTCGTTGTTCCGTAGCGTCAGCAGGATGGCAGTCAAATCGCCGATGAATTCGTGGAAAGCTGCGGTCTGGACAGAACTGCTTTCGTTGAAGTAGGGGCGCACTCCATCCAGCACAGCATGTCCGAATTCGTGGTGAACGATGTCCGATGACAGGCACGTATAGACAGTGCCATTGTCGGATTGGAAATAGTAAAACTGAAGTGACTTGCTGGCGCGATCGTAGTAGGCGTTTTCTCCGTCCCCGGCATGAGGAACCACGATCAGGCGATTTCCTTCAAATGCCCAGGAGATGCGACGCCCCAACCCCTCGCCACCTTCAAAAAACGCCAAAGCCCCTTGCAGCAGTGTCCAGACACTCACCTGGTGGAACTGAAATAGATCCGCGGTCTGGCGATCCAGGACCTTCCCCTGGAACACGAACTTCTGCTGTTCTTCATCCCATTCGGCGGGTGGAGTCAGGACATCGGTGTCGGTGTCATAATCGACGATAGCGAACCGGGCGCTGGTCGGACCGTCCGCCAATCCAGGTTCCCAGTCGACGAAAGCCTCTTCGTCGAATGCGTATTCTGGTTTCTCGCGAGCGACGAACGGATCTTGCACGTATGTCGTAAACGGGAGCATTAACCCGCTCTTTTTTTCAAACGACGACGGCAGAAATCGTGCGGCTGCATAAAGCCTGACACGCTCATCGGGTGAAATATGGATATTCGAAATACCCGTTCGCGCTTTTGCTCGCTCGTGCCCCGTCGTCGCTGCGGATGATGCAGCCTTCTTGACGGTTTTCTTCATCATTGTCGCAGGCTTTTTGGAATCGCCTGCACCGGATGCTTTCGCCACTGGCCCGCTCCTGAATACGTTTGCGTTTCGACATTTCAGGGACGGGACGAGTCTGGTCGTCGACTTGGGCATTGTCAACAACGTATTGTCTGACTTTTCTCAATTACCTGTCCCTGCTTGATCGTCAGCCGATTATTCGGCATTCGTAGCGGCACGGACACGAAATGGAAATGAGGACGCCCCGTTTCCGCATCCCAGCCTGGATTGGTACATCCGGCGCAACTCATTTCGTCTACCATCAGCCGAGACCACAGGGAAAGATTCGAACGGAACACTTCAGGAGGACTTAAAACTTTGACTGCGACAACCTGGCCCTTTATCGAAGTCAACGAGATGGGATACCCGATCATTCAAGCCAGCGGATTGAAGGTGCTGCAACTCGTACGGGAGCATGTCGCATTTGACTGGGACGCGGAACAGTTGCGTCGACAGCATCCCTTTTTGTCATTGGTCGAGATCCATGCTGCACTCGGGTATTACTACGAGAATCGGAACGAATGTGATGCGATGTTGGATCGCGACGAACAACGATTAGTCCTCAAGTAAGCGAACCTGTTTAGCGGAGTTCGGAAAGAACGTGAAAA